>JARIDM010000105.1 GCA_029263945.1 Sporosarcina sp. | reverse complement strand
ATGGTGCAATTGCTGAAGATGGTGCGGAGTTTATTATTAATCCTTACGATGAATATGCAATAGAAGAAGCCATAACAGTTAGAGATGCGCATGGCGGTGAAGTAACTGTGATCACAATCGGTGATGAAGAAGCTGAGAAGCAACTTCGTACGGCGCTTGCTATGGGTGCGGACAAAGCAGTCCTTATTAATACAGAAGATGGTTTAGATGAGATGGATGAATTTACAGTTGCCAAAATCCTATCGGAGTATTTGAAAGATAAAGATGCTGACTTAATCCTCGCAGGAAACGTAGCGATTGATGGTGGATCAGGGCAAGTAGGACCGCGTGTTGCAGAAATGTTAGGTATTAATTATGTAACAACAATTACAAAGTTAGAAATTGACGGAACAGACGTTGAAATTGTTCGAGATGTTGAAGGTGACTCAGAAGTTCTTAAAACGTCATTACCTTTACTGGTTACAGCACAACAAGGTTTAAACGAACCTCGTTATCCTTCATTACCAGGAATTATGCAAGCGAAAAGAAAGCCACTTGAAGAGCTAGAACTTGATGATTTAGATATCGATGAAGACGATGTAGAGCCTAAAACAGAAACGACTGATATTTTCTTACCAGCTGAAAAAGCTGCAGGACGTGTACTTGAAGGAGAAGTAGCAGACCAAGTAACAGAACTTGTTCACCTTCTTCAGAATGAAGCAAAAGTAATCTAAGTAAAGCAATGCTGGTTTATATATTTTCAAATTGTAATAGGAGGGACTATTAATGTCTAAAAAAGTATTAGTACTTGGAGAAACACGTGAAGGTGTTTTACGTAACGTTTCATTTGAAGCGATCGCTGCAGCAAAACAAATCTCAGCAGGTGGCGAAGTCGTAGGTGTGTTATTAGGTGATTCAGTACAAGCACTTGCCCAAGAGATGATCCATTACGGCGCAGATCGTGTTGTAACGGTGGAACATGAAAACTTAAAACAATATACATCTGATGGGTATAGCCAAGGATTTATGGTAGTACATGAACAAGAGCAACCAGAAGTGATTGTTTTTGGCCATACAGCACTCGGAAAAGATTTATCGCCTAAAATTGCGAGTAAACTATCTTGTGGACTGATTTCAGACGTGACGGAAATTGAAGGAGAAGATACGGATGCATCTTTCATACGTCCTATCTACTCTGGAAAAGCATTTGAAAAAGTGCAAAGTAAAGAAGACAATGTATTCATTACGATTCGTCCAAATAACATTGCTGTACTAGAAAAAGACGAGAATCGTTCTGGTGATGTTTCGGCTGTATCTGTAGATGTAAAAGATCTACGTACAATCATCTCAGAAGTGATCCGTAAAGCAACTGATGGTGTAGATATGTCGGAAGCCAAAGTTGTGGTAGCAGGTGGTCGTGGCGTAAGAAGTGCAGAAGGGTTTGAACCGCTTCAAGAACTCGCGAATCTATTAGGGGGTGCAATTGGTGCATCCCGTGGAGCGTGTGATGCGGATTATTGTGACTATTCTCTTCAAATTGGTCAAACAGGAAAAGTCATTACGCCAGACTTATATATCGGCGTAGGGATTTCTGGTGCAATCCAACATATGGCTGGAATGTCTAACTCTAAAGTAATTGTGGCAATTAACAAAGACCCTGAAGCAGAAATCTTCAAGGTAGCTGACTATGGAATTGTTGGCGATTTGTTTGAAGTTATTCCACTCATGATTGAAGAAGTAAAAAAGTTAAAAGTAAACGCTTAAAAAACTAGGAATCAGAAGCTTCCGTATCTGCGGAAGCTTTTGTTTTGGCAACTTAAAGTAAGTAGGCATATTTTTCGCTGTGAATTCAAGTGCATGATATACTTCAATTATATTCATAAAGGAGGAAATTTTTATTATGGCTATTATTAATGCGACTGATCAAAACTTTGCAGAGAATATTTCAGAAGGTGTTGTGCTTGTTGATTTTTGGGCACCTTGGTGTGGACCTTGTAAAATGATTACACCTGTTCTTGAAGAATTAGATGGTGAAATTGAAGGAAAAGCAAGCATCGTTAAATTAGATGTTGACGATAACCAAGAAACAGCTGGAAAATACGGCGTAATGTCAATTCCGACATTAATCCTATTTAAAGACGGCGAAATCGTTGAGAAGGTTGTTGGTTTCCAACCAAAAGATGCACTTTCTTCACTAATCGCAAAGCACGCATAAAAATGAATGAATAGAAACCGGGGACCTTAAACAGGAACCCGGTTTTTTAGTAGGTGAGCTAAATGGAAGATCTAATTAAACAAAAACTAGCGATTCTCTCTGACGCTCCTGGGTGCTATCTAATGAAAGATAGACATGGAACGATTATTTATGTTGGAAAAGCAAAAGTATTAAAGCAGCGTGTACGCAGTTACTTTACAGGCAGTCACGATGGTAAAACCCAACGACTTGTCAGTGAAATTGTAGATTTTGAAACAATTATTACCACTTCAGATATTGAAGCATTAATATTGGAACTTAATTTAATAAAACAATATGATCCAAAGTATAACATTATGCTAAAGGATGATAAGACTTACCCGTTCTTGAAAATCACTGCAGAACGACATCCAAAGCTGATTATCACCAGGCATGTAAAAAATGATAAAGGGAAGTACTTTGGCCCTTATCCAAATGCTTACGCTGCGAGTGAAACAAAAAAACTCCTTGACCGAATTTATCCTTATCGAAAGTGCCATACACTTCCCACAAGAGCTTGTTTGTATTATCACTTAGGCCAATGTTTAGCCCCTTGCATTAACGAGGTTGAACCTGAGACTTATAAAGAGATGATCGCAAATATTACTCGATTTCTTAACGGTGGGTATAAAGAAGTAAAAAAAGAACTAACACATAAAATGACTGAATCAGCTGAAGCGCTTGAGTTTGAACGAGCAAAGGAATACCGCGATCAAATTAGTAACATTGAAATGGTCATGGAAAAACAAACGATGGCGATGAATGACTTTACGGATCGAGATGTCTTTGGTTACGCGATTGACAAAGGATGGATGTGTGTTCAAGTATTCTTTGTTCGACAAGGCAAGTTAATCGAAAGGGATGTCTCGATATTTCCTTTATTAAAAGATCCTGATGAACAGTTGTTAACGTTTATTGGCCAATTTTATGGGAAATCAGATCATTTAAAACCAAAAGAAGTCTTGTTGCCACCAAATGTCGACGCTGATATTGTCCAACAATTATTAAATATAAATGTTTTTATTCCCCAAAGAGGGAAAAAGAAAGATTTAGTTAATTTAGCCGTAAAGAATGCTGAGGTGTCATTATCAGAGAAATTTCAGTTGCTTGAAAGACAAGAGGCTCGGACCATTGGGGCTTGTGAAGATCTTGCGGATGCAATGAATATCAGTTTACCTTCACGAATTGAAGCTTTTGATAATTCTCATACGTACGGTGCAGACCCTGTTTCTGCAATGGTTTCCTTTGTAGATGGGAAACCAGATCGCAAAAACTATCGTAAATATAAAACCAAAACAGCGGCTGCTCATGATGATTATGGCGCGATGAGAGAAGTCGTGAGGAGGCGCTATATAAGAGTGCTTAAAGAAAATCTACCTTTGCCAGATCTCATTTTAATCGATGGTGGGAAAGGTCAAATGGAGATCGCGAGAGAAATAATAGAGGATGAACTAGGATTATCAATTCCGATTGCAGGTCTTGCTAAAGACGAAAAACATCAAACCTCTCAACTTCTTTATGGCAATCCAATCGAAGTGATTCCGTTAAAGCGAACAAGTGAGGCTTTTTATTTACTACAAAGAATACAAGATGAAGTGCACCGCTTTGCGATTACTTTTCATCGGCAAATTAGAGGGTCCAACGCAATTACGTCAGCACTTGACAAAATTCCCGGCATTGGACCAAAGCGTAAAACTCAATTGTTAAAGCATTTTGGTTCTTTAAAGGAAATAAAAGTAGCGACCTCTGAAGAGCTTCAGGTTGCTGGTTTACCTTTGAAACTCGCAAATTCGGTCGCGCTATACTTTCAAGATGAATTGAAAGAAATAAAATAGTGTGATAAACTCAATATACTGATTTTTTTCGTTAGTGTGGTAGGTTGTTTTTTATAGATCCACATTCTTAGCGAGATAGAGGTGCAAATACAAAAAGTACTTTCCAAAAAGGGAACAGCCTAATGATTGGAATGGATAGGTGTAATTGC
>JARIDM010000283.1 GCA_029263945.1 Sporosarcina sp. | reverse complement strand
TTTAGGTCATAAGTGGTTTGCGTCATAAGTAAATAAAAAGCTATAAATAAAAGATTTGAGACACAAACGCCAAAACTTGTTCTAAGAATTGTTGAACGTCTCGTTACACTTCCTAATAGATACAAGCTCGTAATACTGCCAAATAATATGTACAAAGAAATTTCCATTTGAACTGTTGCCGTATAACCGTCTTGTAATATAATTCCTGCTGTTGCAGCAATCACAATAGAAATCATGAGTGCGAGTCTTTCATCCGTAAGCAATTTCACTAACATCGACGCCAACGCTGTCGGAAACAAAAACGCAATAAACAAACCGAATTCTGGTTCAATGAGTGAAATGAATTTCATAATGAGTACGGTTATCAAGAGAACAGCAAGCACAATTGCGAGCGATTTTTTCTTTACAGTCGTGCGCTCATTCCAAGTTTGAAAATGCATGAATATAATCGAACCCATAACGACTACAAACAGCACCAGTGCCATCAAAGGCTGAATTGCAGACTGATTGGTTAAGAGCCCCGCTAATTCAAGTTGGCGGTAAACTTCCTTATCGATAACTTGTCCTTCTCTAACAATAACTTGTCCTTGCAAAATACGAATCGGTTCAACACTATTTTTGGCTTCCACAACTCTTAACGCAGTTCTTTCTTCATTAATCACTTCGGTCTCCGTAATTAAAGAACGTGCGATTTGGACGACCGATTGCTCAATCGTTTCTGGAATACTGTTTACCAACCGAATTTGGCGTTCTATTTCATATTTAGTCATTGTTAAATCAGCTGTTCTGACTGGCTTTAGCAGTTCTATTTCAATTATATCGCCAATTGCCTGCCGCGTCGATACTAATACGTCGACATCAACAGATAAGAAACTAGCGATTGCTTCATTACTTAACCTCAGTTCTGGCATGCCCTCTTCAAGTGAAACAAGTTTTTTCTGCACTTTTTCAAGTTGTTTCTTCTCGTTAGTTTCTAATTCCGCACCGTCAGCAGATGTTTTCTCTAATTCTTTTTTAGCTTCAATAAAAAAATCGAAAATAGAGTTTGCAATTGCTCTTCTATTTTTTGCAACATCTTCTGAAAACTGATAAACCGGTGCTACTTCATTCGCCGCTCGCTCTCTTTCCAACTCAGTCTTCACCGTATCTTCTACGGTTTTAGTCGCACGAATGGCTTCAGGTGAAATCTCGAACGCATTCACTTCGAAAGTTTCCTCCTGAACAGATTTATACATTAAGGTAAAGAGAATGAGGGTAGATAACCCAATCATAAACAAAGAATAGTAAGTAAATTTGAAGGACTTTATTAATTTAACCACTGCTCGCAACGTTAAATCCCCCCTTCCAACTGCTTTGATGCTTGTCCATTTAGCAACTTAAAAAATGTTAGAACAGCCATTAATTATGACTGTTCTTGTTCGTAAGCTTCAATAATCTTAGCGACAAGTGGGTGCCTGACGACGTCTCCTGATTCCAAGTACTGGAAATGTATATCTTGGACTTCTTTTAAGATTGCTTCAGCCGCAATTAAACCCGAATCCATTCCACGCGGCAAATCGATTTGCGTTTTGTCTCCAGTAATAATCATTTTAGAACCAAACCCAAGGCGTGTTAAAAACATTTTCATTTGAGCTTTTGTCGTATTTTGCGCTTCATCAAGAATTACAAAAGCATCATCCAACGTTCTGCCCCTCATATAAGCAAGTGGTGCGATTTCAATTACTTCTCGTTCCATTAAACGCTCTGTTTGCTCAGCACCTAAAACGTTGTGTAGTGCATCATAGAGCGGACGCAAGTAAGGATCTACTTTTTCTTTTAAATCTCCTGGTAAAAAGCCCAAACTTTCTCCAGCTTCTACAGCAGGTCTCGTTAAAATAATGCGTTTCGCTGAACCCGTTTTCAACGCTTGAACTGCGAGCACGACTGCCAAATAAGTTTTTCCTGTACCCGCTGGACCAACACAAAACACTAAATCTTTTGCACGGATGGCTTTTACATACTCACGTTGTCCGATTGTTTTTGCTCGAATGGCTTTTCCTTTAACATCTCGTGAAATTTCTTCATCATATAGCTCAGCAAAGTATTCAATCGTTCCAGTCTTTGCCATTTCAAGCGCTGTCGCTACATCACGCTGATTAATATTAATGCCTTTACGAATTACCTTTAACAATTGCTCAATAATCAACTTTCCTGTCAGTTGTTGTTCTTCGGATCCAGCTAACGAAATCGTTTCGCCTCTTGTCATAATCGAAACCCCGACTTCTTCTTCAATAAGCTTTACATTTTTATCAGCGATCCCCAACAACATAACAGCTTCATTTGGGTCTTCCACGTGTAGTTGAATTAATTGTTCATCCAATAGTTTCAGTCTCCTTGCGAAATAGGTCTTTTAATAGCAATATTGTCATTAATAAGAAATAATACTGTCCCTTTAACTTTATCATTATCGAATGCGACCTGCAAAATTTTATCCTCTTTTATAATCGCCTCCGCACCTAGTTCAGTAATTACTTTTTGTTTTAAAAGGGGAATAACAACGTCTTCTTCCATGCCCTTAACGATTTCTAATTGTGCATCTCTCTGGATTATCGTGCTTTTTGCTTCAACTACTTTCAAACTCTCTAAGCTGAACAACGTTTTATTGTGCCAAGGTGGCTTAAAGACAAATTCCATTTTTTCCTCCCCTTGAACTTTAAAACGAATCACTTTAGGGATAGAAAACTTATACTCCATCCAATATTCACCAAATACTGCACCCGCTGCGCCCACGACTACACGTTCTTCTCCTTGTTCAAGCACACCACTTGCCAGTAAATCTCCTTTTTTCACGGTCATATAAGCGTGTGCGACACGTTCTCCTTTTGTGAGTGCAAAACGAGTCACAACTCCCCCTGTACGAGCCACCAGATCTGACGGAGGCCCCTCCTTTTCTGTTTTGTCGTTCAGTACTGGAGACAACATCGGAATCACCTCTAAAGTTGTCCCTACGCGTTTAAAACGAACCCAAGATAAATTAGGATCTTCTTGCATGAGCTCGCGCCGCATTTCACCTTCATCTGGAAGAAGTACTAAGGGGCGAAACTTAACGATGCCATCCTCCCGCAATTTCTTCTCTATTCGCGCCGATACTTCTGGCCTCTCTGAATCGACAGTAACTGACCAAAGAAAAAAGGAACATATAAAAGGGATGACCATGGCAATCAGAAAAAGGGATGACCTAAATAACGTTTCCAAACCCCGATCATTCACAGCTAAACGGACCGTAACTTTTAGGCCGAACTTCCGTCGATGCTTTCGAACTTGACGTAACCCTTTTTTATCCGTCTTAAAGTAAGCTACCTGCTTTTCACTTTCAAGTGCTGTAATGGATATTCCAGCTGATTTTAACGTCATGAGAAAAGCGGGTATATTTTTAGGACCAGCAATTTTTACTATATAACGATTAGACTTCATGTGAGATTCTAATTTCCATTGTAGTAATCACATCAAAACTAAAAACAGCCGCTTCTTCCGCTAATTTTTCTACAATTAACGCCTCACCTGTCGTTTCAATCAAATAATCACCACTTTTTATAATCGCAAAGTCGGGGCCGAGTGTAACAAGCTCATATGGACCAGTAATTCGTAGTGAAGTAAATTCGTCAATTACAATCTGAGAACCAATATTAAATAGTTTTTTCAAATAAAAAACCCCCTATACATATCCTATGATATGAACAGGGGATCAATGATTAACGTTTTGAGACAGGGGGACCGAAAATCTCAGAAAAAATGACGCCTTTCATAATATCATCTGGTGATTTCGGCAATAAATCTTTTTGTGATGCACGATGTGTTTTAGATTTTACTTCCTGTGTCACCGTTCTCTTAGATCTTCTCGATCTACTAGCGTCTTCACGGTGTGCTCTTCTCGGAGCTGAAACCTCTACACGTTCTGAGGTAACCTTCACCTCGTAAGGTTGCTCAACCGAACGTTGGGTTGGACTTGGTTGTTCTTTGTCTTCTGCAAGTTCCTGTTGAATTTCTTGATACATTTCCTTAAGCCTTTTGACAGGACCGTCAGCTTGTTCGCTCTGTGTTGTAAACGGCTTCGCCTGTTTTTGCTCATCTTCTGGCTTCTTTCGTTTACTACTGAACAACGATCCCACAAGAAGCATAATAATTAACGGAATTAAACTTTCCATTTACGATTATCCCCTTTCTGGGAATTGACTTCCTTAGCTAGGGTTACTCAGTTCCAGGCGTATGGTCATCTTCGCCGTACTTGCTAATTGAATCACGCATACCTGTATCTGATTGAACATTTTTGTAATTCATATAGTCCATTACGCCAATGTTTCCAGTTCGAAGTGCATCTGCCATTGCAAGTGGAACTTCCGCTTCAGCACTAACTACTTTCGCACGCATTTCTTCAACTTTTGCTTTCATTTCTTGTTCTTCTGCAACAGCCATTGCACGACGTTCTTCTGCTTTCGCTTGTGCAATTTTCTTATCTGCTTCTGCTTGCTCTGTTTGTAAGTTTGCACCGATGTTCTCACCGACATCAACATCTGCGATATCAATAGATAGAATTTCGAATGCAGTCCCTGAATCTAATCCTTTTGCAAGCACTGTTTGTGAAATCATATCTGGGTGTTCAAGTACTTTCGCGTGATCTGCTGAAGAACCGATTGTAGAGATAATCCCTTCACCAACACGGGCAATTACTGTATCTTCACCAGCACCACCGACTAAGCGGTCGATATTTGCACGAACGGTTATACGTGCTTTTGCTTTCACTTCAATTCCGTTCATCGCAACACCCGCAATAAATGGCGTCTCAATTACTTTCGGGTTAACTGACATTTGTACCGCTTCTAATACGTCCCGTCCTGCAAGGTCAATCGCTGCTGCACGTTCAAACGGTAAATCGATATTTGCACGGTGTGCAGCAATGAGTGCGTTTACCACACGGTCTACGTTACCACCTGCAAGGTAGTGACTCTCAAGTTGGCTAATCCCAACATCTAAACCTGCTTTATGCCCCTTAATTAACGGCATAACAATACGATTAGGTATAACTCTACGTAAACGCATACCAATCAGCGTAAAGATACTTACTCTGACACCCGCAGCCATCGCTGAAATCCATAGTGCGACTGGCACAAGCGTAAAGAATACAGATAGCACGATAATTACTAATACAGCTATAATGATTAACCCAATAGATCCTGCATCTAACATTATTTATTTTCCTCCTTTTTTTCAGTTCTTCGCACAACGATACGAGAACCTTCAACCCTTATTATCTTAACATCTTTTCCACGTTCAATGTAGTTTCCATCTGAAACAACATCAATTCTTTCACCTTTGAAGTCAATCGTTCCTGCTGGTCTCAGTGGAGTCGTTGTTACTGCCATCTCACCTAGCAATTCAATTCGATTTACATTCGACACATAGCCTGACTCTGTATCCGTCACATCCATCAGCACCATTTTGTTCAATAAGTGTAGTTTCTTTCCAAAGAATTTAATTAGAATCACCGCCCCAACCGTAGCGATGGCAAGCGCTATGATAACAGATATCGCCATATACATCGGATTGCCACCCGCCATAATAATTGCCCCGACAATTGCCGCGGCACCTAAGACACCTGCAATACCACCTGCTACAAAAAACTCGGTGACAATAAGACTTACGCCTATGACAAATAAAATGAGTGTTTCATATCCAGCGAATCCTGCTACTAAATGTCCGTAGAAAAATAAAAGTAAAGAAGTAATCCCCATTGTACCAGGGACACCAAATCCTGGTGAATATAATTCTACCACAAGCCCTAGTCCAGCAACTGACAATAAAATCGGTACAACAACTGGATTTGTAATGAAGCGCGCAATCTTTTCAGAGAACGTCTCTGCAGTTGAGATTACTTTTGCATCTTTATACCCTAATGTTTCTAACAGGTCGTTCAAAGTTGCTTCAGTTCCTTCACTATATTCCACTTCTATTGCTTCTTTTGCCGTCAAGGTAAGCAGTTTACCTTTTGGGGCATTGTATTTAGGAAGATGAATGTCTGGATTGGCCATGGCAAGCGCATACTCCACAACACGCCCTGATGATTCAGCCGCATTTTCCATGGAAGCGATCCATGCACTATCCGCTTTGTCATCTGCTGCATTTCCGTTGCCTACAATTACTTGTGCAGCGCCCATGCGCCCTCTTGGAGACATATAAATTTTATCTGCATACAGTGCAAGAAAAGCACCTGCTGATAGGGCGTCATCGTTAATGTACGCAATCACTTTTATGTCTGTCGTATTCAACAGTTTCGCAATTTTCCCTGCGGCATCCGTAAATCCACCTGGTGTATTAATGTCTAAGATAATCGCCTCAGCACCTGCATCTTCAGCTTCCGCAAAGGATCTTTGTAAAAATGCATATAACCCTTTTTCAACCTCATCCGCAATCGGCACTTTGTAAACAATAGTATTGTTCGCATTCGTTTCCATAAACGGGATTGAAACTGCCGTTATAAATATTGCGAAGAGGAGCAATCTTCTGATGGTCTTATTCATTG
Organism: Sporosarcina sp.; assembly: GCA_029263945.1. Lineage (GTDB taxonomy): Bacteria > Bacillota > Bacilli > Bacillales_A > Planococcaceae > Sporosarcina. The sequence goes on along the minus strand of JARIDM010000283.1, from coordinate 2,958 downwards.
TAAACCCCCTCTCTTCCTATATATTCAATTATATCTATATACGTATAAGAAAGCTTAAAGTTTCACTTATATTCAAATTGATATATGTCAATTCAATGAAAAAAACCAACCTATTTTGTACATACAAAAATAAACCAGGAAATCCATTTTGTCGGACTCCCTGGTTTTACAATTGAAATTTGAATTCATAAGCAAATACAAAGTGATTAACATAGGTAATCATACGCAATATTATTTACGCTTCCTTGCAGCCTCAGACTTCAACTTTCGTCTTACACTCGGCTTTTCATAATACTCACGCTTTCTTACCTCACGTATCTTTCCGCTTTTGGAAACGTCACGTTTGAAGCGTCGAAGAGCGTCTTCTAGCGATTCGTTTTTACGAACGACAGTTTTCGACATATCTCTTGTCCCTCCCTCCGAACGCACTTGGTAAACACGGCCAAGTGCCATGTACTAAAATATTATACCCTATTAAATAATGTACGTCAATATTAATCTCGCGGTTTAATAATCTTCTTTTGATAGTAAACCTTTCATAATTTGTACCCCTGAACTCGCACCTATTCTCGTTGCACCCGCTTGAATCATTTTTTCCATATCTTCAAAACTACGAACGCCACCTGATGCTTTCACACCCATAGCAGGCCCAACAGTTGCTCTCATAAGTTTTACATCTTCGATTGTTGCGCCATTTGTAGAAAAACCTGTTGATGTTTTAACAAAATCAGCTCCCGCAACAACGGCTAATTCACAAACAGTTCTCTTCTCTATATCAGTTAAAAGGGCTGTTTCAATAATGACTTTAACGATTGCATCCTTACCTGCGGCTTGAACAACTGCTTCAATATCACTTTTCACGAGTTCATCTTCACCTGAACGAAGCGCGCCAATATTAATCACCATATCAATTTCAGTCGCGCCATTTTGAATCGCATTTTTTGTTTCAAACGCTTTTACTTCACTCGTAGAAGCCCCTAACGGGAAACCGATTACCGTACATACTTTAACCTCTGTATCTTGTAATGCATCTGTTGCAGTTTTTACCCATGTTGGGTTTATGCAAACAGACGCGAACGCGTACATTCGCGCTTCTCCGCAAAGTTCGATAATTTCTTCTTTTTTTGCATCTGCTTTTAGTATCGTATGATCGATGTATTTCGCGAATTCAGTATTCATCTGGATTCCTCCTGTTTTCTTTCTTTGTTAAGCTTGTGAGACCCTTTCAGATTCCAGGATGCTTGCGAATTGAGCTTTACTGTAAGGATATCCTGGTTCAGTCAGTTTCACAAGTAAGACCTTGCCCACCATGGATTCATCTGCTTCAAAATAAACTTTTAAATAGTTATCCGTGTAGCCTTCATACAATCCATTGTCTGGATCGATTTTATATTTTTCTTCTGGAATCACTTCCAACATTTCTCCTTCAAATGAGGAGGCATACTCCTTCGCCAATTGGTCATTTAATTCGATGAGTTTATGTACCCGTTTATTTTTGATGTCTTCATCGATTTGGTCTGTCATACGAGCTGCAGGCGTTCCCGTCCGCATTGAATAAGGAAAGACGTGTAACTCCGAAAAACGCTGATCTCGTATGAAATTGTACGTCTCCATAAATTCTTCTTCAGTTTCACCCGGAAAACCAACAATGACGTCAGACGTAATCGCAAGCCTTGGAAGCGCTTCCCGTAAACGATCAAGACGTTCTGCAAAGAACTCCATTGTGTACTTTCTACGCATCCGTTTAAGAACTGTATTTGAACCTGACTGAATGGGAATATGCAAATGACGAACAATTACAGAAGAATTATTTAGGACTTCAATCACTTCATCTGTCAATTGACTCGCTTCAATTGAACTAATTCGAAGACGTTTCAATCCTTTAACTTGAGATTCAAGATCACGCAACAAAGCTGCTAAATTGTAGTCTTTTAAATCTTCCCCGTATCCACCCGTGTGAATACCTGTTAACACAATCTCAAGGTATCCAGCATCAACAAGTTGCTGCGCTTGCCGAATGACTTCTTGTGGATCTCGAGACCTCATTAAGCCCCTTGCCCAAGGAATAATACAAAACGTACAGAAATTATTACAGCCTTCTTGTATTTTGAGCGAGGCACGTGTTCGATCTGTAAATGTCGGCACATCAAGTTCCTCATAAACACGACTTTTCATAATGTTACCAACCGCGTTAATTGGTTGACGTTCCGTTCGGTACTGTTCAATTAGCTCGAGTAGTTTAGAACGGTCTTTTGTCCCGACAACAATATCAACCCCAGGAATCGCCATAATTTCAGCGGGTGAGGTTTGTGCATAACAACCTGTCACACAAACAACCGCATCTGGATTTCTCCGAATGGCGCGCCTGATAACTTGTCTACTTTTCTTGTCTCCTGTATTTGTAACTGTACACGTATTAATAATATAAACGTCTGCATTTTCATCAAATTCACCGCGCTGATACCCAGTATCTTTAAACAATTGCCAGATCGCCTCAGTTTCATAGTGATTGACCTTACAACCTAATGTGTGGAAAGCTACGGTTTTCGTAAGCTCATTGTTATTCATATTTATTTTTCATCCTTTCATTACACTCAATAAAAACATGACATATCCTATAATATCACAATCATGCATAATGGGCATAACGCAACCTTTGTAGAAATAAATAACTGTCTTCAAAGTTATCGATCATTAAAAAATTACTGAAGATTCAGCAGTGCTTTATAAAACTACTCTCGTAAACCTCTCCGCATTAGAAATAGATTATAGATAAGTCTATATCAAAACGTTAAGCCATACCTATAAAGCTTTCTGGACTTAAAAGCATATATAATGGATTTTTCTACACAACCTTTAACTGGTTGGTAAGATGCCCCTATACATCTCCCTGCACAGTAGATGTGCCCCCTGAACCATGATAATTCTTCGTTGTGTTGCATATATTAGGTGCAAATG
>JARIDM010000249.1 GCA_029263945.1 Sporosarcina sp. | reverse complement strand
AGCGTAAACTAACAGTTGCTATTAAACGTTCACGTACGATGGCACTTCTTCCGTTCAGCTCGGAAGAAAGATAATTAAAATAAAAGATCATTATTACACTGTCACAAGACAAGTGTAGTAATGGTCTTTTTTCATGTATCTTATAAATGGAACCCACGTTCTTTTTTGGTGTCTCTCGATAAATCGTGATATAATTAAAAGTACGATCAAAGTTAAGCAAAAATAGAAATAGTCATATGTCTCGAGTCATTAAAAAGATAAAGGATTGTTTAGTATTCTTACTTTGAATAAAGAAAGTAGTTTATCTATATGTTAGGGTACATATACTACATAAATAGATTAAACGAGTAATCGGGGGAAGTTAAATTATGCAAGACAATGCAAGGAAAATCACTTATGGCGCAATGATGATCGCGATTTTCGCCATTTTATTAGCTGTCACAGTTTATGTGCCGCTACTTGGGTTAATCACAATCTATTTTATCCCATTACCTATCATTCTATATCGACTGCGTTATGACCGTGCGGCATCAATACTTGTCACGGCCACAGGCATGATATTGTCCTTAATAGGTGGGTTAGCATTGTTTCCATTTGGAATTTTATTTGGTTCACTTGGATTAGTTATTGGCGATACAATAAAAACAGAGAAGACAAAGTTTTATACTTTTATGGCGACAGGACTTACAATTTTAATCATTACCATCTCTACTTATGTGGCAACTGTTTTATTTCTCGGCATTAATGTAATTGAAGAAATGATGGATACGCTGCAAGACTCACAAGAAAAGATTTTTACGCTAATGGAAACCTTCGGAGAAGTTCCTGTAGATTTTGTAAAACAGATGCAAGCGTCTATGGACCTGGCGGTTGCCTCAATTCCGGCTGCTTTTATTATCGCATCTTTCGGTTTAGGGTTAATCATCGTTATGCTGAATTTAGCACTTGCTAATCGCTTAGGACACACAACTCCAAAGTTTCCACCTCTACGGGCAATGAAGTTACCATCAGTTACAGTCTGGGTTTACTTAGTGTTTTTATTGTTACCACTGTTTATAACTGTTGATGAAGGCACAACTTTCTTTTTAATCATTGTGAATGCCTCCATGATTTTGAGAGCTTTATTTACTATACAAGGTATATCGCTCATTCATCATTTGGTGTATATAAAGAAATTACCTAAATGGGTAACCGTGATTTCAACGATTTTGGCTATATTACTCGCGCCGATTACCATATTACTTGGGATCATTGATGTAGGGATGAATATTCGTGAATGGATTGGAAGAGGAAAACCAAACTAAGGAGATGACGACATTGAAATCTTTTTTTAGAAAAAGGACTATACGCTACCCGTTAGCAATATTGTCGTTTCTTGGTTTAATAGCGGCAGTTTTTCTACTCATATTTCAGTTTTGGACGGGGCTCTTCTTTTCTGTTCTGTTTATTGCAACCATCGGTATCGCTTGGAAAGTTGAAGACCAAACGTATGTCGCAACAGAGAAACATATAGAAACCCTTTCCTATCGAATGAAAAAAGTTGGAGAAGAGGCCCTATTAGAATTGCCGATCGGGATCATTTTAATTAATGATGCGCATGGTATAGAATGGGCAAATCCGTATACTTCAAAGATTTTTGATAAGGGGTCCTTAATTGGGAAAAGCTTAGTAGACTTATCTGAGGAATTGCATACGGCAACAATGGGAGAAAACTCGGAACTCCCGATTATCACAGTTGCCGATAAATCTTACAAAGTTTATTATAATCTGGAAGAAAAGTTAATCTACTTATTCGATGTAACAGAAACATTAGAAATTAAAACACTTTATGACGCGGACCGAACAGTGCTTGGGATTATACTCGTTGATAACTACGACGAGCTATCACAAGCGATGGATGATCAAATGAAAAGTAAATTGAATTCACTTGTTACTTCACTTGTTACAAACTGGGCGAAAGAATATGGTGTCTACGTGAAAAGAATTTCTTCGGATCGTTTTTTAGCTGTTTTTAATGAAGCTGCTTTAGAAGAAATCGAAGGGGCAAGGTTTTCTATTTTAGATCATATTCGTGAGGAAACGGCAGAACAAAGTAGCGCCTTAACATTGAGCATAGGTGTGGGTGCTGGTTCTACTTCTCTTATAGAACTTGGTGAGTTAGCACAATCGAGTCTTGACTTAGTCCTCGGACGTGGGGGTGACCAAGTAGCCATCAAACAAGCAGATGGCAAAGTTAGATTTTACGGTGGCAAAACAAATCCCGCGGAGAAACGTACGCGGGTACGTGCAAGGGTCATTTCACATGCGATGCGTGACTTAATTAAAGACAGTGATCAAGTGTTCATTATGGGTCACAAGATGCCTGATATGGATGCTATTGGGGCTGCGATCGGCGTGAGGAAAATGGCACGTATGAATAAAGTAGAAGGCTATGTCATCATTAACTATGAAGAACTTGACGGAAGTGTCACGCGGCTGATGGAAGAAATACAACGTGATGAAAAGTTGTATGAACAGTTTATTGAACCAGAAGATGCGCTTGCTATGATTACAGATAAATCTCTTGTCATTGTCGTTGATACGCATAAGCCGAGTCTAGTCATTGATGAACGCATCGTGCATAAGGCAGAGAAGGTCGTTGTCATCGATCATCACCGTCGTGGGGAAGAATTCATTGATAACACATTACTCGTTTATATGGAGCCCTATGCTTCTTCTACAGCTGAGTTAGTGACCGAGCTACTCGAGTATCAACCAAAAGAGGAAAAGCTAACCATGCTTGAATCTACCGCATTATTAGCGGGGATTATTGTAGACACAAAGAGTTTTACGCTCCGAACAGGTTCAAGAACGTTTGAGGCAGCTTCCTACCTTCGTACAAACCGAGCAGATACTGCACTTGTGCAACGTTTGTTAAAAGAGGATATTGATACGTATATCGAACGTTCAAGAATTATAGAGACTGTTGAAATGCTTGACGGTGAAATTGCGATTGCGAAGGGCAATGAAGGGCAAGTTTATGGTTCAGTACTCATTGCACAAACAGCAGATATTTTATTAACGATGAAGGGTGTTACAGCATCATTTGTCGTTGCACTCCGTTCAGATGGTAAGATAGGCATTAGTGCCAGATCTCTTGGAGAGCTTAATGTACAAATTACGATGGAAGAATTAGGCGGCGGGGGACATTTAACGAATGCAGCCTGTCAATTGTCTGTAAAAACAGTAGAAGAAGCGGTTGAACAGTTAAACGCCGTACTCAACAATCAAATTGAAGGGGGATCATAAAAATGAAAGTTATTTTTTTAGAGGACGTTAAAGGCAAAGGAAAAAAAGGCGAGGTAAAAGACGTATCAGTTGGATACGCACAAAATTTTTTACTGAAAAACAAATTAGCAATTGAGGCGACACCTGCAAGCTTAAGTAGATTAAAAGGACAAGAAAAGTTAGCAGAGAAAAATGCTGCTGAGGAACTTGAAGAAGCAAAAAAACTAAAAGAACAACTTGAAAAAGTAACTGTTGAAATGAAGGCAAAGTCCGGAGAAGATGGTAGATTATTTGGTTCAATTACATCTAAACAAATTGCAGATGAATTAAAGAAAAAAGAAGGCATTCAAATTGACCGTCGTCGTATGGAATTACCTGATGTCATTCGTTCACTTGGCAAGACAGAGATTCCAGTGAAGATACATCACGAAGTAACAGCAACACTAAAAGTACATGTAGTTGAAGAATAATGAGGAGCGAGCGATATGAATGAGATGATCGATCGTGTCCCACCCCATAACAATGAAGCGGAGCAATCGGTCATCGGAGCTATTTTTCTTGAGCCACTCGCACTAATCACAGCGGCAGAAGTTTTGGTTCCTGAGGATTTTTACCGAATTGCACACCAAAAAATATTCGATACAATGCTTCAGTTAAATGACAAGGGACAAGCAATTGACGTAGTCACAGTTACTGAAGAACTCGCAGCGAAGAAAGAATTGGAAGACGTCGGTGGCATTTCCTATCTATCAGAAATTGCAAATGCGGTTCCAACAGCAGCAAACATTGTGCATTACGCCAATATTGTTGATGAAAAAGCACTACTTAGAAGGCTAATCCGTGTTGCAACAACGATTGTTGAAGATGGCTACACAAGAGAAGACGAAGTGGAAGCACTGCTTTCAGAAGCTGAAAAAAACATGATGGAAGTCTCTAACAGAAAAAACTCCGGAGACTTCAAACATATAAAAGACGTACTGGTCGACACTTACGATAATATTGAGTTACTTCATACGCAGAAAGGTGATGTAACAGGAATTTCTTCAGGTTTTACAGACTTAGATAAGCTTACGGCTGGCTTTCAAGGAAACGACCTGATTATTGTTGCAGCACGTCCTTCTGTTGGTAAAACAGCATTTGCACTAAACGTCGCACAAAATGCAGCAACTGCAGGAGAAAATGTAGCCATCTTTAGTCTAGAGATGGGTGCAGATCAGTTGGTCATGCGGATGCTTTGTGCTGAAGGGAATATAGATGCCCAGGTTATGCGTACAGGTGCACTTCAAGCAGAAGATTGGCGGAAACTGACAATGGCAATGGGGAGCTTGTCTAATGCAGGGATCTACATCGATGATTCTTCGGGTATCCGAGTCAATGAGATTCGCTCTAAATGTCGTCGGTTAAAGCAAGAGCATGGATTAGATATGGTGATTATTGACTATATGCAGCTCATCCAAGGGAGCGGGAAAACGGGTGAAAACAGACAACAAGAAGTTTCAGAAATTTCTCGTTCACTTAAAGGACTAGCAAGAGAGCTAAAGATTCCAGTTATTGCACTTTCCCAACTCTCCCGTGGCGTTGAACAACGTCAGGATAAACGTCCAATGATGTCGGATTTAAGAGAATCAGGAAGTATTGAGCAAGATGCTGACATTGTTTCGTTCCTTTACCGCGAAGATTATTATGACAAAGAAACAGAAAACCAAAATATGATTGAAATCATTATTGCAAAACAACGTAATGGCCCTACTGGTACGGTGACGTTGGCCTTTGCAAAGGAGTTTAATAAGTTTGTAAACGTTGACTGGAGTCAACAATCAAGCCCAGCATTTTAAAAAAGGATCAAAACTTCATGAACATGGAAAGATGTCTTATGCATTCGAAAATATTCGATTAGTAAGATGTCTTTTTTTAGCTTATTATGGGGAAATATTCCCTGGGAAATATTCAGAAGTATTCCATGTTTAGAGAGTGCGAAACTTAGGAAAGAATGATAAAGTAAGAAGAATAAAGAGTTTAGTCTTTTTCTTAAAAGAACCATATGTGTACGAATGTATATAATTATAAAATCGACTCAGTCAGATGCCAAATTGGCCAGAAGGGAATTAACCTAACATGCAAGACAAAACAATACTTGTAGTAGATGATGAAAAACCAATAGCGGATATACTAGAATTCAACTTAAAAAAAGAGGGCTTTACTGTCCATTGTGCATATGACGGTGAAGAGGCTTTGAAGAAAGTAGAAGAAGTGAAACCAGATTTAATGCTTCTTGATATCATGTTACCTAAACGGGACGGGATGGAAGTATGTAGAGAAGTTCGAACGAAGTACGATTTTCCAATTATCATGCTGACAGCAAAAGACTCCGAAATTGATAAAGTACTTGGTCTTGAACTTGGGGCAGATGATTACGTGACAAAACCATTTGGAACAAGGGAACTCATTGCGCGCGTTAAAGCGAATTTACGTCGACATATGAAAGTAGCAGCTGAAGAAGAAAAAGAAGAAACGAATGAAATTACAGTAGGCCAATTAATCATATTACCCGATGCCTATATGGTACAAAAGCGTGGAGAAACAATAGAACTAACCCATCGAGAGTTCGAACTTTTACACTACCTTTCAAAACACATCGGACAAGTGATGACAAGAGAGCACTTGTTGCAAACGGTATGGGGATATGATTACTTTGGGGATGTGAGGACGGTCGATGTAACGATAAGACGATTACGTGAGAAAATTGAGGATACACCAAGTCACCCAAGTTGGATTGTTACAAGACGCGGTGTTGGTTACTATTTACGTGATCCAGAACAGGAGTAAGGACGATGCAAAAAGTCGGTATATTTCGATCCATTCATGTTAAATTTGTCCTGATGTATGTACTGTTAATCTTAATTGCCATGCAAATTATCGGGCTTTATTTTATTAAAGAACTTGAAACAACATTAAAAACGAATTTTAGAACTTCTATTAGTGACCGAATGAGCCTTGTAGAATTTAGTGTGCGTGAGGAAATGTTGAAAGATCGACCAGAGGGCGATCCGACTCTTGAAGAGAGTTTACGGAACGTCCTTTCCGGCTTTACATCAGAAGATATTAATGAAATAAGGGTTATTAATTCGCATTCTCGAATTCTGGCAACTTCTGTGCTCGATAATAAATCGATGATTGGACAAAGGTCTTTAGATGACGTGGTGAAACGTTCGATTACTTCAGGAACGTTAAATGAAAATATATACCTCGATAAAAAAACACAAAAACGAATTATGGTGCGCGTAAGTCCTATAAAAAATAATGATGAAGTAATTGGCACAATCTACCTTGAAGCCAATATTGAAACAACCTTTAAGCAAATGGATGAGATAAATCAGATTTTGGCAGGGGGAACTGCGGTTTCCGTTTCGATCACAGTGATATTAGGAATTTTCATATCGCAGACAATGACACGGCCAATTTCCGATATGCGGCGGCAGGCACAAGAGATGGCTAGAGGAAACTTTACCCGAAAGGTACGTGTCTACGGAAATGATGAAATTGGACAACTTGCAGTAGCGTTTAACCATTTGACAAATAGGCTACAGGAATCTCATGAATTAACAGAAGGCGAACGAAGGAAGTTAACGTCTGTCCTATCCAATATGACAGATGGCGTCATATCTACTGACCGCAAAGGCCGAGTTGTGCTCATAAATGAGGCTGCGTTACTCATGCTTGGGGTGACAGAAGAGCTTGTGTTGAACCGGCCAATTATCTCTGTCCTTGCATTAGAAGAAGATTATGTATTTGAAGACTTAGCGCAGCAAAAAGAATCACTGGCACTTGACTTTAGTACGACAGAAAAACCTTATATTTTACGCGCAAGTTTTTCAGTGACGCAAAAAGAGACTGGCTTTGTAAATGGTTTAATTGCAGTACTTCATGACAATACAGAACAAGAAAAGATTGATATGGAAAGACGAGAATTTGTTTCTAATGTTTCGCATGAGTTGCGTACACCCTTAACGACAATGCGTAGTTATTTAGAAGCGTTAGCCGATGGTGCTTGGAAAAATGAAGAAATTGCACCTTCTTTCTTGCACGTGACCCAAACAGAGACGGAGAGAATGATTCGACTCGTTGAAGACTTATTAAAACTATCTCGAATGGATAGCCGGGAATATGAATTAAATAAAGAATGGGTAGAGTTTAATATTTTCTTTGAGTCAATTATTGATCGCTTTGAATTCTCGAAGTCTCAAGATGTTAATTTTAGACGTATTTTACCTGAAACCGATTTGTTTGTTGAGATTGATACGGATAAGATGACCCAAGTAATTGATAACATCATTTCAAATGCACTAAAATATTCACCTAATGGTGGAGACATCTATTTTAGTATCTCTGTCTTAGATAAATATATTAAAGTGATGGTTTCTGATGAGGGTATGGGAATACCTGTAGAAAACGTGAATCGAATCTTCGACCGCTTTTACCGTGCGGATCGCGCGCGGTCGCGTGCGATGGGCGGAACGGGATTGGGATTAGCGATTGCGAGAGAAATGATTCAAGCCCATGATGGAAAGATATGGGCCGAGAGTGAAGAAGGCAAGGGAACAACAATATTTTTCACGTTACCATTTGAATTTCAAGAAGCAGGTGAGTGGGAATGAGACATATTGAAACAGTGAAATCTGTTATTTTGATTATCTTAATTACATTAAGTTTAATTTTAGCTTTTTCAATATGGACCTATACACCTCATTATGAATTTATAGAAAAACGGGCAACTGTTGATATTTCAATTGCTGAAGAAATGGAAAAGAAGGACATTGGTTCGATTGTTAAGCCGTACAAGCTTGTCTTTAATTTTGAGGGAGGGCTCAAAGGTACTGCTGATTCAAATGAAATTGATGCGGTCATTACAGCGATGAAAAGATGGGGTATTACGAATCCAGTGTTAATGGCACAAGACTTAAACGAAGAGCAAGTTGCTGAAGTTATGAGAGCACAAAACCGTTTCACACTGTTTTTTCAAGGGGATGTGCCTCTATCTGTTTATGATAGTGTGCTCAATATAGAGAATCCGAATATCCCTGAGATTTCATTTGATCGAATGATTATTGAATGGAATTTGGCAAGTACGGGCATTGGTATGCATTTCATTAGTCAAAAAAATGGCACGCATTATTACTCTAAAGCAAGAGTAGCCGATATATTAAATTTTCAACATGCTGTGTTAAATAAAGGAGTAGGATTTGAGGATTATACAGATGTAAATGCAGAAGGTGTTCCAATGATTGCTGTCCCAACGAATCCAATTGAGCTCGTTAGAAATACGTATATACAAAATGAAAAAGACGAAATTAATCCTACCCGATTTAGAAGTGCATTGTTTAACGACCCAAATGCAGTAGTAAGAAGAAGTCAAGTTGGGAATCATCGTGAAGATTATCAAGATAATCATGCGCTTATGAGTGTAGATACGGATAAAAAGCAATTGCAATTCGTTCATCCAGCGACAGAAAGTAGAGAAATTGCAATTCCATCAGAGTTACTAGAAGATACGATTGACTTTGTGAATGAGCATGGCGGTTGGACAGATGAGTACCGTTTCAGCAATATGAACTTTAAGACCCGTTATGTGAAATTCCAGTTATTTGTGCGGGGGCTACCTGTTTTAGGTGGAACGACGCTAACTGAAATTGAGCAAGTGTGGGGAGATGAAAAGATTTATCAATATAAGAGACCGTATTATACGCTTGATGAATCCTTGCCCTCTGAAACAGAACACGTTTCTTTGCTTTCTGGAGTAGAACTTGCGGACATACTGAAAAATGATGAAGAAGTAGATTTTAATACGGTGGAAGAAATTATTCCAGCTTATTACATGAAGCATGATCCAGAATTGAATATCTTCATGCTTGAACCTTATTGGTACTATCTGAAAAAGGATAAATGGATTCGCTTTTCACCAGAGGAATTTGGAGGTGGGAAGATTGGATTGGAATAAAACCAAAACAATTTTTATCGTTGCTTTTTCTATCTTAAATATTTTTCTTTACTCCCTTTATTTAAATCGGTATACAGAGGCGCAAAATCTACAAATTATGGGAGAGACATCGATTGAAGAGTCACTAGAATTGGACAATATCTCTTATGGGGAATTCCCGACTTATAGTGAAGAAATGTCTTATGTGTCCGCTGATGTTGCTGCTTATTCAAAAGAGGCGTTAGGAAAATTAAAAAATCAAGAGTATGCCATTACAGACGATACAATTTTAACATCAACCTTAAAAGATTCTTTTAATATTAAAGATTCAAAAGGCGACTTTAGATTTTCAACGTTTTTAGCAGACTATGTGCCACATGGCGAGGAGTATCTCATGTGGGAAGTAGTTGAAGAGAATCAGTTTGCCGTCTTTTTTCAAAAGGTAGATAAGTATCCGATTTATTTTAATTATAATGCGATGCTTACCGTTTACTGGGATGAAAAAGGAAATATTACAAACTATGAGCAACAGCGGTTTGGCGAATTCGATAACTTTAACAAGAAGAAAGATATCCTTTCGCCGTTAGATGTTATTAATACGCTATATTCACGCGATTATCTTGAAAAAGATTCTACAGTAGAAAAGATTTCTTTAGGCTATTCAACATTACTCACATTGAGAAAAACCCAAGTGTTTGCGCCTACATGGCGCGTTCGTGTAGAATTAAAGAATGGTGAGTTTGAAGATATATTTGTGAATGCAATTGAGGGTAAAATCGTGGATTTTCAATCTGAACTTATTGAACCCGAAGAAGAATAAGGAGTTTTTACTATGCGCTTTAGTGTACTTGCAAGTGGAAGTACGGGAAATGCTATTTATATAGAAAATGATGAACATAAATTTCTTGTCGATGCAGGATTTAGTGGAAAAAAATTAGAGAGTTTATTTGCAGGTGTGGGACGTTCTTTGGCTGACTTGGATGGGATATTTGTGACCCATGAACATAGCGACCATATCAAAGGATTGGGAGTCGTTGCAAGGAAGTATGGAATGCCCATTTATGCCAATGAAAAAACTTGGAAAGCGATGGACGGACTCATCGGAAAAGTTCCAATAGAGCAGTGTTTTCAATTTGATATGGAAACGGTGAAGTCATTTGGCGGCCTAGACATCGAATCTTTTGGCGTTTCGCATGATGCAGCTGATCCCATGTTTTATACTTTTCATGAAGCTGGCCGTAAATTAGCAATTATTACAGACACGGGTTACGTGAGTGATCGGATGAAAGGCATTATCGGCGGTGCGGATGCTTTTGTTTTTGAAAGCAATCATGATGTAGGGATGTTGCAGATGGGGCCTTACCCTTGGTCTGTTAAACGTCGAATACTGAGTGACGTGGGTCATGTATCTAACGAAGATGCGGCCGTTGCGATGAGTGAAGTCGTGCATGAAAAAGAAACGAGTATTTATCTTTCTCACTTAAGTAAAGACAATAATATGAAAGACTTGGCAAGAATGAGCGTTACACAGACGTTGGAGACATGTGGCATCATTACAGGTGAGTACCTTCATTTATATGACACGGATGCAGACAAACCGACTAAACTTGTAACGGTTTAAGCCAATCCATTGAACCTTACTGGTGCCAGCAACGCTTCATTTGCTGATCGGTGAGGTTTTTTTGCATCGGTAGGCAGTAAATAGGGTAAAGTTGAATAAAAGGATACGAGAGGATGACGCGCATGGATGAAGAGAATATAGTCCCCACACCACGGCGGCTTAAAAAAAGTAACCATTTTTTGACGGGACTTATGGGTGTAGCGGTTGGGGCGCTTCTAGTATGGCTACTACTACCGACTGGAAACCCAATTCAGCAAGACGAACCTGCAGTTCAACAAGAACGATTGGATTTTGATATTCATACCGATGTGACGGATATAGTGGGAAAAGTTACAAATACAGTTGTAGGTGTCACAAACTTACAAACTGTGCGTGATTTTTGGTCTACGTCTGAAATGACGAGAGAAACGGGTACAGGTTCAGGTGTGAT
>JARIDM010000242.1 GCA_029263945.1 Sporosarcina sp. | reverse complement strand
AGTCAGTTAAATATCAAATTTTCACGTAGTCGTTTGCTTTTTCTCCCTAACTTTTGATTTTTTTCAAAAAGAACGAGATGCAAAAACCGCGTGAAGCCAAGTACAAAATCTTGGTTTCACACGGTTTCACATCGATTACTACGTTATTTCCTTTTTGTTCCAGCCTCTCGTTTTACTTATGCACGAGAAACGTATTCTGCTTCTTCTGTGTTAATGACGAGTGTATCACCAATATTAATGAAAAATGGTACTTGAACAGTTAAGCCTGTTTCAACCGTAGCCGGCTTAGACCCACCACTTGCTGTGTCTCCTTTAATACCTGGTTCTGTTTCTTTCACTTCTAGTTCAACAGTCACTGGAAGCTGAACACCTAAAATTTCATTTTGGAATTGAATCACATGAACTTCCATGTTCTCTTTAAGAAATTTCAGTTCATATTCAATTTGGTTTTCAGGGATCTCGATTTGGTCGTAAGTTTCGTTGTTCATAAAGACATGATCTGTACCGTTTGCATATAAGTATTGCATCCGAAGATTATCAATCTGTGCGCGTTTTACTTTTTCTCCACCGCGGAACGTTTTTTCATTAATATTCCCATTACGTAAGTTACGTAATTTTGAGCGGACAAATGCTGCACCTTTTCCTGGCTTAACATGTTGGAACTCAATTACACGCCAAATATCTCCATCTACTTCTATTGTTGCACCTGTTCTAAAATCGTTAACTGAAATCATTTGTATTCCTCCATTAAATTATAAAATTTGCAGTTCTTTCGTTGCGAATGTAAGTCTTCGATTGCCGTCTTCCGTAATGATTATATCATCTTCAATACGAACCCCGCCAATTTCTGGTACATAAATACCCGGTTCAACGGTGACAGCCATATTTGGCACTAAAACTGTCGATGACTTAGAGGATAAGCCTGGTGCTTCGTGCACTTCCATACCTATGCCGTGTCCTGTAGAGTGGCCAAATGCTTCCCCGTATCCTTTTGCGGTGATATAATCACGTGCAATTGCATCTGCTTCTATTCCAGTCATTCCTGGTTTAATCTTTTCTAAGGCAAGTTCTTGCGCTTCCAGAACAACTTTATAGATTTCTTTCAGCTTATCTGATGGTTCGCCTACCGCAATTGTTCTTGTGATGTCTGAAATATAGCCTTTGTAAAGTGCTCCGTAATCTAACGTCACAAAATCACCTGACTCAATCACTTTATCTGATGCGACACCATGAGGAAGCGCACTGCGAAGACCTGATGCAACAATAATCGAAAACGAAGAAGAAGTTGCGCCTTGTTTTCGCATAAAGAATTCCAGTTCATTTGACACTTCAAGTTCTGTCAGACCTGGACGAATAAACGTTAGAATATGCTCAAATGCATCATCTGCAATTTTCGCAGCCGCTTGCAAAACAGCAATTTCATCCTCCGTCTTTATCATACGAAGCTTCTCAACGAGACCCGAAACTGGTTTAAGTGTCGCTCCAACCTGCTTCTCATACAATTCAAAAAGGCCATACGATAAATCGTCCTTTTCAAAACCAAGCGATTTTACATTCATTTTCTTTGCTTGTACAGCAACTTCTTCAATGATCGTCGCTGTATGTTGAACGATGCGGTAGCCTTCAATTTCTTTTTCAGCTTGTTTAGTATAGCGGAAATCAGTAATAAATACAGCATCTTCTGCTGAAACAATTGCCACACCTGCTGTGCCACTGAATCCAGTCATATAACTACGATTATAAGGGTTTGTAATTAAAAGCGCATCAATCTCTTTGTTTTTTAATTGTTCTCGTAAATTACTTAGTTTCAATGTACTCAATCTCCTTTTCTACGAAGGAGGAAGGCTTGTAATGCGAGCGTATAACCATCGGTACCAAATCCAGTTAATTGACCGATACAAACAGGTGCAATGACCGACTTTTGCCTAAATGATTCCCGCTTATGTATATTGGAAATGTGAACTTCAATGACCCCCACTTCAATCGAAGCAATCGCATCACGTAGCGCAATGCTATAATGGGTAAACGCACCAGGATTGAAAATAATCCCTTCGGTTCCATCGTCTGCCGCTTCATGAATCCGGTCAATCAGAAATCCCTCTGTATTAGATTGAAAGAAATCCAATGTTACATGATTTTCTTCCGCTATACGTGTTAGGTTCTCTGCCACATCTTCCAACGTCTCATGCCCATAGATATCAGGCTCACGTTTTCCAATTCGATTTAAGTTAGGCCCGTTCATAATTAATAGTTTCACCGACATACCATTCCTCTCCCCATGATCTTATTCATTTTATCATATCCAAGGAATAGTCGTAACTATTTTCACACTTTTCGCGAAAGTTCCTTATAAAAAACAGCGGTTCCTGCAATAAATCGCAACACAATTGCGGTTATCGAGAGAAGCGGTATCGAAATTGACCGCATCACCTCAAAAGGTGTTTTAGACGCTCCAATAAACCATTCAAGACCAATCAGTCCTAGAACTGAAAAAAAGATAGCAAGCACCGATTCGGGAACCTTGTCTAAATAAAACATCAGCATATAGAGCATCGCAAAAACAAACATCAACACCAAAAGCAAAATCATCCACATAACCAAACTTGGAACAGTTGAAAAACCAGTCCATCTCTTTTCCCATCCAATTGGCGACCATTTTATAAAATTAAATAAATGAAGAAATTTTAAAGTTAACGCCATAAATAGAGCTGAAAATAGCGTTGTAAAAGCAAATGTTTCATTGAACATCACAATCCCTCCTTCCTAAAGTGTCGGAAGATGCAGTGAATTT
>JARIDM010000204.1 GCA_029263945.1 Sporosarcina sp. | reverse complement strand
ATCGTTACCGCAAGACGCGGTGAACTTAGATTGCCTACCTTTGTCACGCTTAATCCCACGGGAATCGCCGCCCTGCGCTACAATCACTTATATACTCAACAACATTTAGAGCGCGAACCCATTGCCCTTCATTTTAAAGAAACGCAGTCAACGGGTTAAATTTTTAGAAATGACGATGCGTTGAATTTCACTTGTGCCTTCATAAATTTCAGTCACTTTGGCATCTCGGAAATAACGTTCTACAGGATAATCTTCCGTATAGCCGTAACCGCCTAGTATTTGTACAGCTTCAATCGATGCATCTACGGCTGTTTTCGAAGCAAATAACTTTGCCATCGACGCTTGGGGGCCACTAGGTTTACCTGCTTGTTTGAGCGCGGCCGCTTGATACACCAATAACTTTGAGGCTTCAACTGCAGTTGCCATGTCCGCTAATTTAAAGCCAACACCTTGTTGCATCGAGATGGGTTTGCCGAATTGAACGCGTTCGCTTGCATAATTTGACGCAGCTTCTAGACAAGCATCCGCAATGCCAAGGGCTTGGGCTGCAATGCCAATCCGACCCACATCTAAGTTGGCCATCGCAATTTTGAACCCTTCTCCTTCTTCACCCAATCGATTTTGTGCGGAGACACGCATATTTTCAAAAGCCAATTCAACCGTGCGCGATCCGTGCAAGCCCATTTTCTTCTCATCCTTACCAATGATGAGGCCCGGCGTCTCTTTATCTACGATGAACGCTGTAATGCCGTACGTTTTTTGGGTCGGCGATGTTGAAGCAAAAACGATATACACATCCGCTTCCCCGCCGTTTGTAATAAACATTTTAGAACCATTTAACACGTACTCATCGCTGTCTTTTACAGCGCGGGTTTTGAGTGAGCCTGCATCAGAACCTGACGTAGATTCTGTTAGACAAAAAGCACCTAACAATTCTCCACTTGCCATTTTTGGTAAATAGCGCGCTCTTTGCGCTTCATTCCCAAATTGCATAATTGGATTTGTTCCTACCGACGTATGGACGGATAGAATCACGCCGACAACTGCGCTCACTTTTGATAATTCTTGAATCGCAAGAATGTAGGAGACGAAGTCCATATTGGCCCCGCCGTATTTTTCAGGAACCGTGATGCCCATTAAGCCCAACTTGCCCATCTTTTCTAAAATCTCACGTGGAAATTCCCCCGCTTCCATTCGAGGAATAAACGGTGCAATTTCTGTTTTGGCAAAGTTTCTCACCATATCACGCATCAGTTGTTGTTCTTCGGTGAATTGTAAGTGCATGGCATTCGTCTCCTTTAAACGCATCAACCGTCGAGCGTTCTGTATGTGGTTTGTCTTCTAAGCTGATTCAATTTAACTATATTCGTAGAAACCTCGGCCCGTTTTTTTCCCAAGCCGGCCAGCTTTTACATATTTCCTAAGCAGTGGACACGGGCGGTACTTTGAATCGCCGAAGCCTTCATGTAACGTTTCCATAATATAAAGGCAAGTATCTAAGCCAATGAAATCGGCAAGTTGAAGGGGACCCATTGGTTGGTTCATTCCCAGTTTCATCACCTCATCAATTGCTTCTTTCGTTGCGACGCCTTCATAAAGTGTGTAAACCGCTTCGTTAATCATCGGCATCAGCACTCGGTTTGCAACAAATCCCGGGAAGTCATTCACTTCTACGGGTACTTTAGACAACTTTTCAGTCATGGCTTCAACCGCTGTATAGACCTCATCCGCTGTGCCGAGCCCTCGAATAATTTCTACGAGTTTCATAACAGGCACAGGGTTCATAAAGTGCATCCCGATTACTTTTTCAGGGCGCTTTGTGGCTGCAGCGATTTCTGTAATCGATAGCGATGATGTATTTGAAGCAAGAATGGTATGTACAGGTGCGAATTCATCTAGTTGCTTAAAGATAGACTGTTTGATTGTCATATTTTCAACCGCCGCTTCTATGACCATATCGACGTCTTTTGCATCTTCTAGTTGAAGCGATTTCGTAATGCGCCCCAGTACATCTTGTTTCTCCGTTTCTGTCATTCGGCCTTTTTCCACATTTCTCGTTAGGTTTTTCGTGATGACTGCGAGCCCTTTGGCGTACGATTCTTCTTTAATGTCATTTAAGTAAACGTCAAAACCTGCCTCTGCACATACTTGTGCAATCCCGCCGCCCATTTGGCCAGCTCCGATGACCATGACTTTTTTTATCGTCATATTACTTCACCTCTCTGTGATCGACTTTGGGTACTTCAATCATGATGGCATCCCCTTGACCGCCGCCCGAACAAATAGACGCGATGCCAATGCCACCCCCGCGGCGTTTTAATGCATAAGCGAGCGTTAATATAATACGTGCACCACTCGCGCCAATTGGGTGACCAAGCGCGACTGCCCCACCGTTAACATTTACTTTTTCAGGGTCTAGTTCGGCAATTTTTGAGCTTGCCAGTGCAACTGCAGCAAATGCTTCGTTAATTTCAAACAGATCGATTTCTTCTAGCGTTTTGCCTGTTTTGGTTAATAATTCATTAATGACCAAGCCTGGTGTTTCTGGAAACTTTTCTGGTTCAATTGCGACTTCAGCATGCCCAATAATATAGGCTAACGGTGTTTTCCCCTCTTTTTCAGCACGCGCTTCATTCATTAAGACAAGCGCACAGGCGCCGTCGTTTACACCAGGTGCGTTGCCCGCAGTAATCGTTCCGTCTTTCCCAAAAGCAGGTCGTAATTTTGCAAGTGTTTCTAGCGAAGTATCTCGACGCGGCCCTTCATCTGTATCGACAACAACTGGCTCGCCTCTTCTTTGTGGGATTTCAACAGGGATAATTTCTTCTTTGAAATAGCCTGCGTCAATCGCTTGCACTGCCAATTGGTGGCTGCGGAGTGACCACTCGTCTTGCATTTCTCGTGTTAATGAAAAGTCATCTGCCGTACTGTTGCCATAGGTCCCCATATGCACATGATTTGGAGAAAATGAACATGACAATCCATCAAAAATCATACCATCGACAAGCGCGGCGTCTCCCATCTTCAAACCAAAACGACCTTTCGGAAGATAGTAAGGTGCATTGGACATAGACTCCATGCCGCCCGCAACAATCACTTCTTCGTCACCTAATCGAATGAGTTGGTCGCCAAGCGTGACGCTCCGCATGCCAGATGCACACACTTTGTTGATCGTTTCTGTTTTGACATGCCAGGGAATTCCTGCTTTTGTCGCGGCTTGTCTGGAAGGAATTTGACCTTGCCCCGCTTGTAAAACAGTCCCAACAATCACTTCATCTACCTCGTCACCGGCCACATTTGCGCGTGCTAATGCTTCTTTAATTGCAATTCCACCAAGGTCACTTGCCGACAAAGCGGATAACCCCGCGCCGAATCGACCAAATGCTGTACGTGCTCCTTCAAGGATGACTGTTCTGCCCATCTATATCGCCTCCGAATTATATTGTTAGCGCTTACAACTTCTTTTAAAGTCGAGTGACTGAACGCTCGCTCGACAATTTAACTGAGAAAAAGGGAGTACGTAGACTCCCTTTCAATTACTGTTAGTATAGCTCAACATCAGAATTGTCGCAATACACTTTATTGCAACACAGACTCTACGGCTTCTTCAGTCGGCAACTTTGTATCTTCTCCGAAAATAGAACGTTCAAGCAGTTCTGCGATGTCATACGTGCCCACTTTATCTTCTGCTTCAACCGCTTTTGTGCCGTCTGATAACATCGTTAAGCAGTACGGACAACCTGATGAAATAATGCCTGGACTTACTTCAAGTGCTTGTTCTGTTCGCGCAACGTTTACGCGGTGTCCTGTGTCTTCTTCCATCCACATCATTCCACCACCCGCTCCGCAACACATACCATCTTCTCGGTTACGTTTCATCTCCACCAACTCTACGCCTGGAATGGCTCGTAAAATTTCACGTGGTGGATCGTACACATCGTTATAACGCCCTAAGTAACATGAATCATGGAAAGTAATCGTTTCGTTAATTGCATGTTTTGGTTTCAGAAGTCCTTTATTAACCAGGTCATAAAGCATTTCAGTGTGGTGCAATACTTCTGCTTTAAACCCGAAATCTGGGTATTCATTTTTGAATATGTTATAAGCATGTGGGTCAATGGTGACAATTTTTGTGACGCCTGCTTTTTCAAATTCTTTAATATTGCCTTCCGCTAATTCTTGGAATAAAAATTCGTTTCCAAGACGTCTCGGCGTATCTCCAGAGTTCTTTTCTTTATTCCCAAGAATGGCGAACTTGATACCTGCCTCATTCATCAGGTGTGCGAAAGAGAGTGCAATCTTTTGTGATCGATTGTCAAACGCACCCATAGAGCCGACCCAGAATAAGTATTCAAATTCTTCATCTGCTTTTTTCAATTCTTTCACTGTTGGAATTTGAAGTTCTGGACGTGCATCTCTCCAATTTTCCTTTTCTTTACGATTAAGCCCCCACGGATTCCCTTGACGCTCGATATTTGTCATCGCACGCTGTGCATCCGGGTCCATTTTACCTTCAACCATCACCAAGTGACGACGAAGATCGATAATTTTATCGACGTGTTCATTCATAACTGGACACTGGTCTTCACAGTTACGACATGTCGTACATGCCCAGATTTCTTCTTCAGTAATGATGTCACCGATCAGTGATGGATTGTATATATCTTCCATCGTCGCGCCTTCCAATCCAGCAGCGAGCGCAATTTGGTTTCCTTGTGTGTTTTTGAACAAAGGTGCAGGTACCCACGGCTTTTGCTTTGTCACAAGCGCGCCGTGATTCGTTAAATTATCACGAAGCTTCGTAATTAAATCCATCGGCGAAAGCATTTTACCTGTTCCAGATGCAGGACACATATTCGTACAACGACCACATTCCACACACGCATAAAAGTCAATCATCTGCAGCTGTGTGAAATCTGTAATTTTGCCAACGCCTAGTGCGGGCATTTCGTCGCCGTCTTCCATTTCTTCCATCGCTGAAAAATCAACTGGCTTCAATCTTCCTGCATTATCAAGACGGTGAAAATACGTATTCACGGGGCCTGCGATTAAATGCGCGTGCTTTGATTGTGGTACATAAATTAAGAATGTCAGTAAAATCAGCAAGTGAATCCACCAACCGATAAAGAAGATCGTCGCGACCGCTGTCATTGGTAGGAACCCTAATGTAGCGGCAATCGCTGAAGCAACTGGCTCTGTCCACGTCAATCCTTCTCCGTGCCAAATCATATTCATCCCATTCGATAAGAGCGTCGACAGCATCAAACCACCGATGAAAATAAGGACAAGTCCTGATTTCCAACCGCGCTTCAAACGTACGAGCTTTTCAACATAGCGTCGGTGAAATGCCCATACAACCGCCACTAATATTGTTAACACAACAAGCTCTTGGAAAAACGTAAATGCTGGATACACAGGTCCGAGTGGTAAGTGTGAACCTGGTTTCAAGCCTTTCCAAATGAGGTCAATCGCGCCAAACTGTACGAGAATAAACCCGTAGAAAAACATGACGTGAATCGTTCCACTTTTCTTATCTTTTAATAACTTCTTTTGTCCAAAGACATAAACCCAAATGTTGCGAAGTCGTTCTGCAACACTGTCGTCAAACGCTTCTTTTTGTCCTAGTTTAATAAACTGATATCTTGTTTTTAATAGATGCGTAAACAATGCAAGCGCATACGCCACTACGCCAAGAAATAACACCCAATTGGCAATGATCAAGGGGCTCATCTGTCTCTTCCTTTCTTCCGTTCGATTTTATATTTCATACACTAAGTCAATTTCAGAATAAGGTCATTGTGAAATTGACTCATTAAATACTTACTCTTCTGTTAGTACTCTATTTTCAGTATAAATTATGAATGAGCATTCAGTCAATAGAAATCCGAAAATTAAGTAGATTTTGTTTGTGAATAGAGGGAGCGTTCTGTGATGATTTGGGCGATTTTTCTATTTTTTGGGCGTATTTCTTGATTATTGGGCGTATTTTAACTTTATTGGGCGATTTTAAACTTATTTGGTCGATTTCCACGTTAATTGGGCGTATTCCACTTTTTCCGCACAAAAAAAGAGTCATTTCTAATGAGAAACAACTCTTTCAATCTATAATTTCTAGCGCATAGAAGCCACTTTCAAAAAATCGTTCGGCCTCTTCAATACGTCCGCGTGGCACAGCCAGCAAAATAACGGTTGACGGGCCTGCAGATTTCTCGGCATCTACACGCGTGACAACTTGAAGGTTCTCCCGACCTAACATTCTCCGGGTTTCTTGAAGAATCCCCGCTGAACCAACCGGCCAAATTCGCGACACGATGCCTTCCGCTAACGCTTGTTTCACTTTCAGCACCGCAGCAATTTCAGACGAATGCATCTTTACTTCATCCCCCACAAGTGGTCGTCCGTATGTAAACCATGTCACATCTTGCACCGGCAATGGATCCTCACACTTCCCAATCATCGTAACCGCAACTGCTGATTGCAGTAACACCATATTCGTCTCAGTGCTTCCAGTGATTTCAGGCATTTCAAGTTCCGCCTCTTGGAATAAATCCTCAATCCCCTGCACATAACTTGACCAGCTCGTCTCCCCACTAAAATTTTGCAATAAAATCGCTATGGGTTTTGCATGTGCTGTCCACAGTTCAAGTAGAGCAACACGCGCTGCATAATAAGCAGTGAGACGATCAGGGACAGCCACTACATCCGCCTTCTTTTCCCCAATCCCCCCTGAATTATCAGTAGTGATGACAAGATTCCCTTCAATTTTAATCGCATTTCTCATTACACTTCGCCCACTCTCTTATTCAATGCAGTGCGTACGATTGGCATAACAAGCGCCGCAATGGCTGCGTTGACAATTGTTGCGAGTAGGATTCCAGGAACGGCGCCTAGAAAAAAGGCGGGTGATAGTAGAAAATAAAAAGGGAAAGGTGCGAGCAACCCATTTGCGACAATAAAGAACAGCCACTTAATCACGTTTCGTCCTGTCTGGTGAAGACGCGCAAAAACATAGACAATCGCCAACATCTCAAGTGCAATTAGTAGGTGAAAAGGGCCCAATTGAAAACCAGCATACATGGCAGATACACTATGGCCCACAAGTGCGGCGATGCCTGAATAAATCGGGGGTAAAAAGGCAACTGAGATCAGCGCTGGGGAAGAATCCAGTGCAGTGGAGCCGATTCCTAGTGGGATTTTAATGAGCCCACCTACTGCACATAACGCTGCGAACATCGCCGTTAGTGTCAATCTTTTCACTGCCATGGATTATTCGTCCTTTTTCTTGTCAGTTGTTCGAAACACTTTTGCACTGCGTACATATTCATTATCCGCAATCGCCAATCTTGCATTCACAATTCTTGCTGCAACAAAAAAGTAATCAGACAATCGATTTAAATAACGTACGACTGTTGTGGGGACATCTTCTGCCTCGTTCATTAAAGTGACTGTTCGTCGTTCTGCACGTCTGGCAACCGTACGCGCAATATGAAGTGTCGCAGAGGCAGGTGCTCCGCCTGGCAATATAAATTTTTCAAGCGGCGGCGCTTCTTCCATTAATGCGTCGATTCGTTGCTCAAGTACATCGATGGACTGTTCCGCCAATTTATAGTGGCGCTCTTTCATGACGTTAGATAGATCGCCACCGCCGTCAAATAACTCATTTTGGATTGCCTCTAAATCTGTTAATAAATCTTCAAATTTCACTCCGTCCAATTCCGTCATCGCTTTCCCGACAAAAGAATTTAACTCATCAATCGTTCCATACGCTTCCACACGCACATCATCTTTTGCCACACGTCCCCCGATTAAACTTGTTTTTCCTTTATCGCCTGTTTTCGTATAAATCTTCATTGTCGTTCTCCCCTTTTCTGAATGTTTTTTGGAATTCCATACCAAATCCTCGTCACTTCATCTGCTTCTGCACAGAGACGCTGATATAAAAGACCACACGTATCGCGTAGCCGTCTTTTTTCCGCTTCTATCGGTACAATTCCCCGTCCAATATCTGTTAGAATGAGGATTGCTTCGCGGTTTTCGATGGTTTTCATTACTTGTTGAATTGCTTTTTCTTCTGTTAACGATACACCCGCTAACCAATTTTCAAGTCCAGCGATGACAACAGGCTCATTCCCGAGTGGGGGCAACACGCCTTCAAACCATTGAAATTCAGTCCTTCCCTCAGCTTTTAAGTACGCCTTCACATAAGCGCGCTTTCCGTTGTGGGCACCACCGATATAGACTCGCACCGCTTTCCCTCCTTAAAATCACTTCGACTTGCCCATTCAAGATGCCAAGCACTTCCGTGTGGAATCGTCCAAGACCAAAAATCTTGTACTTCGGGTGCGAACGCTGTGAGTAATATCCGAATGGGACCGCCATGTGTCACGATTGTATAATCTGTACGATTATCTGGAAGATCTAGCAGCACATCCCATACACGTTTTTTCACTTCTGCTAAACTTTCGCCACCAGGTGGCTGTTGGGTCGTTGGATTATCGATCCACGCACGGTACACCTTGTTGTCTTTCAACAACGCATACGTTTTTCCTTCCCATTCCCCAAAATGACTTTCTCTAAGCCGTGCATCCGCTTTGTAGGGAATTCCAGGAAAGTAAATTGCAGCACTTTGTTCACAACGACGTAAATCACTGCCGTACACGACTGCTGGTTGGCCCATCAGAAAATGAACGACGCCAGTGGGCTCAATAATAGGCTCGTCTGTCCACCCAATATATTGTTTCTTTTGATTGCCGACGGTTGGTAAATGACGTATTAAGGTAAGACCAATACGACCAGCCAAAAAACCACCTCCATGCCTTCGATAAACGCCCCTGCTAAATCGCCCGTAATGCCACCGAAATGTTTCTCTGCCCAACGTCTAAAAACGACAATCGCCACGACAAGTACTGCCGCAAAAATGAGCGCAAGACCAAGATTCCAGGTCACAGCAATGAAGCCACAAAGGGCAATTATACCGGTTAGGCTAACGCTAATGACCACTGTTTTCATCTGTATTTTTTCTTTAAAGAAAAACGCAATGCCCGTATTTTTTGCAACGGGTAGCGTCACAAAGCAAAGTGCCATGCCTACTCTTGTTAGTAAGGGAATGAGCGTGAATAAAAGGAGGCTCCCGTGCCCTTGTGTGAATACTTCATGAAAAATTCCTACTTTTACAAGAACAAGAAAGACCAATGCCATCGTACCGAAAGCACCGATACGAGGGTCTTCCATGATTTCAAGCCGTTTTGTTCGGTCTTTGTAGGAAAAAAAAGCATCGCCTGTATCTGCCCACCCATCTAGGTGCAACCCGCCTGTCAACACAATACTTGCGAGGACAACGAGAATTGCGGTTAACATTGTGCCGAACCCTAAATTGTTCAGGAGCAGCGTACTCAATGCATATAAAACCAGGCCAATTGTCGCCCCGACGAAGGGAAGTGCGATATACATCGCGGTCACTTCTTTTCGACCGAGCGGCAATTCTTTTCGAACTGGGTAAACTGTAAAAAATTGAATCGCGAGTAAAATCCCGTTCATTTTACCCCTCCTCATCCATACCTTCTTGTATTATTTTTTGCAATAACGGCCAATTAAGATGTTTTTTTACGTGCGTTGCCCATGCATCATAACGTTCAACTTCTCTGGGTACGGGTCGAACAACACGGTCGACATCCTCTTCTTCAATCCCATGATTCGCTTTATATGGAATCACTCCGACTACAGGAATGCCCGTATAGGAGGTTATGAAATCGACCCCTTCTTGAAATAAAGAAACGTCCCCGTGAAAACGATTTAAAATAATGCCTTTTATGTGCCTACGGTGTTTTTCACTCAGTAGTTGAAGCGTTCCAACGAGTGCAGCAATTGCACCGCCGCGGTCAATATCTGCAACCAATACTGCAGGGACATTTGCGATTTCAGCCACACGCATATTGACGACATCACGTGCCGTCAAGTTAACTTCGGCCGGACTGCCCGCGCCTTCTATAATAATTGTCTCATAGTTTTTCGCTAACTGAGCGAGCGAAATGTTAATCGCAGTAAGTGCGCGCTCAAAATACCTTTCTCGGTAATCAAACCCTGTCACAACGCCAAATCGTTCGCCTAAAATATGCACTTCTGATGTCATCTCTGGTTTTAATGTTAACATAATCGGATTCATGTACAGGGACGCAGACGTTTTCGCAGCTTCGGCTTGTATAAATTGCGCACGACTAATTTCTAAGCCTTCGCCAATTTCCGCTGTAAAGTTCGACATGTTTTGTGATTTAAAAGGCGCCACGTTAACACCCTCATCTGCCAGAATCCTGCATAAGGCTGTGCAAATCATCGACTTCCCAACATCTGAGGCGGTTCCCAAGATCATGAGTCCGTTCATTCGCACATCTCCTTTTTCCAATAAATCGGAAGTCCACTGTCCATCTCAATTGCCCCATTCGCTTTTGACACAAGTGTTTGATGAATGTCTCCTAGAAACTTCCGATACACTTCTGTTTCAGCATCTTTAGCAGGGAGCTCTTCGAGTACTTCATTCGAAACGATGACGAGTGCCGAAGCAATGTCCAGGATTGCACCAACAGTCTTTTCCATCTGTTGTATTTTATTCGGCATGCAGTTTGGTTGTGCAATACAAGGATTCCCTGTTTCCCAACCGCTATATAATTCGTTTGCCAACCATGTTGTGACACAGTCCCACAAGACCAAATCCCCTCTTTTGAGTGATGGTAAAACAGCTGCTAACTGAGTGGGTTGCTCCAATGTGACCCAATGAAAAGCCGCACGGTCTCGTTGATGGCGTCTAATTCGTTCGATCATTTCCCCGTCAGTGGCACTTCCTGAAGCGATATAAACGAGTCGACCGCCCATTTCTTTCCACTGATTTACAAGAAGCCTTTCAGCATATGCGCTTTTCCCACTCCGCACGCCACCGCTGATAAACGTCAATTTTCCGCAAACCATTTTGTCAGCTCCTTTTGTAACACTGCCATATCGGTAGGTTTCTTCATGCCGACCCGTAGCCACTGTCCGTCCATCCCGCGAAAGTTTTCAGAGTGCCGCAACACAAGCCCACGTTGCAATAAATCTGTATAAAGTTTTTTGGCTGCGTGTTTTTCTCCAACTTTAAACGTAAGAAAATTTGCGACAGACTTTGTGACTGTACAATTATTCTCCTGAAGAAATCGTTTCATTTGTTCACGTTGCACATGACTTGCTTCAATCGCTTGTTGTCTATAATCCACTTCTTTCAAACAACTTTCACCGATTACAGCCGCAATTCCGTTCACATTCCAGTGCGGCGCAACTGCTTTAATTTCTGAAATGACCACAGGACTGGCAACGATGTAACCGAGTCGAATCCCTGGAATGGCATACATTTTCGTCATTGAGCGAATGACAATCACATGCGGATAGGTGCTCACTTTTGAAATGAAGGACAAGGATTCATCCACAAAATCGATAAATGCTTCGTCTAATACAAGTTCACAGTTCACACGCATGGCGTGATGAATTAATTCTAGCAACTCCGCTTGCGATGGCAACACGCCTGTTGGATTATTTGGTGTACATAAATACAGGACAGCTGCTTCTTCCATTACGCTATGAAGCGCTGCGATTGGAAGGACAAAATCATCTACTTCCTTCGACAACACATGGATGATTTCCACTTGTTTCGCTTGTAAAGTCGCTTCATATTCAGAGAACGTCGGATGCACAATGATTGCTTTTTTCCCTCTGTAACGTTCCGCGAGTAGCGCCAATAGCTCTGCAGCGCCGTTGCCGATGAATAAAGCATCAGTCGAAATCCCGTGGAATCTAGCGGCAGCCGAACGAAAAGGTTCGCCCGTTGGCTCTG
>JARIDM010000185.1 GCA_029263945.1 Sporosarcina sp. | reverse complement strand
GAGGTTTTTCAGACGAACTCCATAAGCGCCGCTTTTTTGATAAGTGGTATAGCCACCTGCTTCTTCAATCTCAAGAAAAAGATGCCAGGCTTTCTCAACAAGTTCATTCGTTAGTTTTTCAATAAAGAAAGAGCCCCCCGCTGGATCAAGTACTTCACGCACCAGTGTTTCTTCTTTAATGACCAACTGAACGTTTCTAGCAAGACGCACTGAAGTAGGTGTTGTGCCTGCCAATCTATTGTGTGGATGCACCGTAAGTACATCCGTCCCGCCAAGCACGGCAGAAAACGCTTCATTTCCCGCACGCAATAAATTTACATAAGGGTCTAGTTTAGAATACGTCCTGAGGGAGGTTTCTGATAAAACCGGTACATGCTCGATTTTGTCGCATTCATAAGCTTTTGAAAGCGCTTGCCAAAGTATACGAAATGCACGTATTTTAGCCATTTCCATGAAGAAGTGGGTATCGATTGCAAAGCGAATATAAAATGCCTGGTTAAAAGCTTCAAAAGAAGGATATGCTTCTGCTAATTCTGCTGCCTGAGCCAACACCAAAGCAAGTTCTGTCACTGCATCTGCACCTTCGAGATGTGCTTGTCTGGCATCTGCAACGACTGTACGTAAATGAGAGAAACCTTCCAATTGAGCCAGCCCATCTGTCTCAATCGCGCCTTCCACTTGACTGCGCATTTCTTTTGGAATAAGTGTAAATGCATGTAAAATTCCGTCTTTTTTACTTACATTCGTCATAAATACGGGGTGCGTCACAAGGATGGTTGCAAGTGTTTGCAAAGAATCCTGATCCCAATCAAATGATTTTGTGCCGTCATACACAACAGCTTCATTTCCTCTACTAAGCGCGTTTTTCAATTCCACTATAAAAGAAGGTGCATCGTTTGCCTCTTGGGGTTGCGCAACAATCCAATTTGCTGATTTTTTTGCTGCTCGAATCGTTGGGTTTGGCGCTAATCCTTCCTCAATATATAAAGGTTGTAAATCTATCCCTTCTATTGTCTTTGTCACTAACTTTTCAAAAGGGAGCCCGCGTAAAGATTTACCAGCAATTTCTTTCCAATCTGCATACGTTACTTCATCAAAAGTTGTTGCTTTCATTTTATGTATCGTCAAATTTACCGCTTCCTTTCTAAAAAGAGAACCCTTCTATTGCCTCTAGTTTACATGATATGGCTCATTTTTGTAAGCGAGAAAAAAACCTGGAACCAAAGAGCGGTTCCAGGGAAAGTATTTTAGTATATAGATGTATTTTCTGCAGAAACATTTTCAAGAATTTCTTTCACACGCGCTAAGAAACGTCCGCAAACAAGGCCGTCAAGTACACGGTGATCTAGGGATAAACAAAGGTTTACCATATCACGTACACCAATCATCCCGCCGTCCATCACGACTGGACGTTTCACAATCGATTCTACTTGAAGGATTGCTGCTTGTGGATGATTAATGATCCCCATAGACTGTACTGATCCAAATGATCCGGTGTTGTTTACTGTAAACGTACCGCCTTGCATCTCAGAAGACTTTAATTTACCAGTACGTACTTTTGTCGCGAGTTCTTGGATATCGCGCCCGATGCCTTTAATTGTTTTTTCATCCGCATGCGTAATAACTGGCACAAACAAAGAATCTTCTGTCGCAACCGCGATGGAAATATTGATATCTTTCTTTTGAATGATTTTATCGCCTGCCCACATCGAATTCATCATTGGGAACTCTTTAAGTGCCTGAGAAACAGCTTTTACGAAAAAGGCGAAATAGGTTAAATTAAAGCCTTCTTTTTGTTTGAAATCATTTTTCAATGAATCTCGGTATGCGACTAAATTAGTGACGTCTACTTCGACTGTCATCCATGCATGAGGCGCTTCATGAACTGATTTCAACATATTGTTTGCGATGGCGCGGCGCACACCTGTGACAGGTATTTCGATATCGCCTGCCATTGTCGGCACATCGACTTTTGACGCTGCTTTAGGTGTCTCTGTTTCAGTAGCTGTACCTGTTGCTGTTGTCCCATCAGTTGAAGTTGAATCAGGTTTCGCTTGTGGTATTTCTCCACTGTCTATGATTGCTTGTAAATCTTTACGCGTAATTCTTCCACCGCGTCCCGTCCCTTCTACAAGTGACAAATCAATTTCGTTTTCCTGTGAAAGGCGGAGAACCGCAGGTGAATAACGACCACTTGCTTCTTCTTTTGGACGCTTCACTGCTGGTGCAGATTTTGAAGGCGCCCCTGGTGTTTCTTTAGCTACAGGCTCTTCTTTGACTGGTGCTTCTGCCGTTTCTGCTTCTACGGCATCTGTTTCAATCACACAAACAATTTCACCGACAGCTAATGTTTGGCCTTCTTCAGCAATTAACTCTTTAATGGTCCCACTAAAAGAAGAAGGTACTTCAGCATTTACTTTATCTGTATTCACTTCTGCTAGTGGATCGTATTTACTTACGACATCCCCTGGTTTTACAAGCCACTTTTCAATAGTGCCTTCTGTAACACTTTCACCAAGTTGTGGCATCGTAATATTTTCAATAGCCAATACTATGACCTCCATCTCTTCAATTCAAATTAGAATTCAGCAAGTTCACGTGCTGCTTTTTCAACTTTATCAGGATTCATCATAAAGAAGCGCTCCATTGTTGGTGCATATGGCATTGCAGGTACATCTGGGCCAGCAATTCTCTTAATTGGCGCATCCAGGTCGAAGAGACAATTTTCCGCGACAATCGCTGCAACTTCCCCCATAATACTGCCTTCCATATTATCTTCCGTCACTAACAGTACTTTTCCTGTCTTAGAAGCAGCCTCAATAATCGCTTCTTTATCAAGGGGATAAACTGTACGTAAATCAAGAATATGTGCTGAAATTCCGTCTTCAGCAAGTCTTTCAGCTGCTTGTAGTGCAAAATGAACACACAGTCCGTACGTGATAATTGTGAGATCGTCCCCTTCACGTTTAACGTCAGCCTTTCCAATCGGCAGTACATAATCGTCATCTGGCACTTGCCCTTTAATTAAACGATACGCACGCTTATGTTCAAAGAATAAGACAGGATCTTCATCTCGAATGGCTGCTTTCAACAAACCTTTCGCATCATAAGGCGTAGAAGGAATGACAATTTTTAATCCTGGTGTACTAGCGAACATCGCTTCAACAGACTGAGAGTGATAAAGTGCACCGTGAACGCCTCCGCCAAATGGTGCGCGAATGACAATTGGGCACGTCCAATCATTATTAGAACGATAACGAATTTTTGCAGCCTCTGAAACAATTTGGTTCACAGCGGGCATGATAAAATCAGCAAATTGCATTTCTGCGATTGGACGTAGCCCGTACATCGCAGCTCCAATCCCAACGCCGGCAATTGCAGATTCTGCAAGTGGTGCATCAATGACACGGTCTTCCCCGAATTGGTCATAAAGACCTTGCGTCGCTTTAAACACGCCGCCTTTTAAGCCAACGTCTTCCCCTACTACGAATACACGGTCATCTCTTTCCATTTCTTCTTTCATCGCAAGTGTAATGGCATCGATATAAGACATCACTGTCATGATTGGTTCCCCCCTTCTTCAGCATACACATGTAAAAGTGCAGACTCCGCATCTGCATACGGTGCATTCTCCGCATAATCAGTTGCTTCATTGACTTCTTCCATAATGCGTTCTTCCATATCTTTTTCGATCGCTTCTGTTAAAATTCCCGTTTCTCTTAGATAGCTGCCAAACAAAAGAATTGGGTCTTTATCTTTTTCTATTTGTAATTCTTCAGCTGAACGGTATTGACGATGATCATCATCAGAAGAATGGGATGTTAAACGGTAACAAACTGTCTCTACTAGACTTGGTCCTTCCCCGCGACGCGCGCGATCTGCAGCTTCTTTTACTGCACCGTATACTTCAAGTGGATCTGTACCATCTACCGTTATACCTGGCATGCCGTAGCCAATTGCACGATCTGAAACATGCTCTGCCGCAATTTGCTTTTCAATCGGTACAGAAATGGCGTATTTATTGTTTTCAACCATAATCACAGTCGGTAATTTATGGACACCTGCAAAGTTCATGCCTTCGTGGAAATCCCCTTGGTTAGACGAGCCCTCTCCGAGTGTAACAAATGTAATGAAATCTTCCTTCTTCATTTTCGCAGCAAGTGCCACGCCCACTGCATGCGGCAATTGTGTCGTTACTGGAGATGATCCTGTTAAAATACGGTTTTTTCTTTGACCAAAATGTCCAGGCATTTGACGGCCACCTGAGTTTGGATCTTCGGCTTTCGCAAATGCGGATAACATGAGATCTTTCGTTGTCATACCGAAATGAAGCACAACCGCCATATCTCTGTAGTATGGTGCGATCCAGTCTTTGTCTTTGTCGAGTGCATAAGCAGCACCAGCTTGAGCCGCTTCTTGTCCTTGACATGAAATGACAAACGGAATTTTACCAGCGCGGTTTAACAACCACATACGTTCGTCGATTCGTCGTGCCCGAACCATCGTTTCAAATATATTGAGTACATCTTCATTTGATAACCCTAACGCATCATGACGATTTTTTGCCATGTGTCTCATCCCCCTTATTTACATGTGTATCGCTTGACCTTCAACTGCTAGTGCAGCTTCACCCATCACCTCTGAGAGAGATGGATGTGGATGAATCGTACTTGCAATTTCCCACGGTGTTGCGTCTAAGACCATTGCAAGACCCGCTTCTGATATCAATTCTGTTACGTTTGCACCGATCATGTGCACACCTAAAATATCTTCTGTCTTTTTATCTGCAATGATTTTAACAAAGCCATCAGAATTGCCATTCACAAGTGACTTGCCAATTGCCATAAATGGGAACTTCCCAACTTTTATTTCGTAACCTTGTTCTTTCGCTTGTTGCTCCGTAATCCCTACGCTAGAAGCTTCAGGACTAGAATAAATACACCTCGAAATCTTCGTAGCATCCATTGGCTCATTCTCAATTCCAGCAATATGTTCTACAGCCGCAATCCCTTCGTGAGACGCCACGTGGGCAAGTTGAAGCCCGCCAATTACGTCTCCAATCGCATAGATATGACTTTCTTTTGTTTGGAATGTCGGTTTCGTTTTAATGAAGCCATTGTCAACTTCAATTTCAGTATTATTAATCCCAATGCCATCAACGTTGGCTGTTCTTCCAACTGAAACGAGCATTTTTTCAGCAGTAAATGTTTTCGTTTCACCTTTAATCTCAGCTGCAATGGTAATCGATTTTTCTTCTTTTGCTAACGTTTCAGGCAATACCTTCGCGCCAGTCACAAATGTGATCCCTTTTTTTGAAAGAAGCTTTTTCATTTCTTTAGAAATATCAAGATCCTCTGTTGGAATAATTCGATCTGCATATTCAACAACAGTTACTTCTACACCGAAGTCGTTCAACATGGATGCCCATTCGATCCCAATGACACCGCCACCAACGATGAGCATTGATGTTGGCAGTTCCGTCATTGAAAGTGCGCCGTCAGAAGATAAGATTTGTTGTTCATCTATTTCAAGTCCTGGTAATGTTCTCGGACTCGAACCTGTTGCAATAATTAAATGTTTTAAAATCAACATTTCATTTTCTTCGCCGTTATTCATTTCAACAGAAATTGTCCCAGGCATTGGCGAGAAGATAGACGGACCGAGCATTCGACCAAGTCCTTCAAACACATCAATTTTACCTTTCTTCATTAAGCCTCGAACGCCTTGATGGAGTTGCTTTATGATTCCCTCTTTACGTGCTTGCACACGACTAAAATCGAGTGTGACTTCTTTTGCATCCACACCAAATTGTGTCGCTTGGTTTTTCGCTAAGTCATAGACTTCTGCGCTTTTTAAAAGGGCTTTACTTGGGATACAGCCTTTATGTAAACAAGTGCCTCCGAGCATTTCTTTTTCAACAAGTGCTGTTTTCAAACCTAATTGAGCGGACCGGATTGCAGCTACATAGCCACCTGTTCCACCGCCTAAAATAACAACATCATACTCTCGACTCAAATTAATTGCCTCCTTAATAATGTGTTATGATGGATAATTTCTTGCTTTTTCTTCTCCAGATAACACACGAATCGCACCTTCTGCAAGTGCTTGCAGTTCGTCTTCCCCTGGGTAAACGGCGACATCAGCCAACCAATCAATCTTATCGGTAATCAACTTGATGAACTCTTTTCCGTAAGCGAGCCCACCCGTCAAAATAATCGCATCTACTTTACCTTCTAACACCGTTGCAGCACTACCAATTTCTTTTGCGATTTGATAGGCCATTGCCTCGTAAATCAATTTCGCTTTTTCATCACCTGCTGCAATTCGTTTTTCAACAAGAACCGCATCATTTGTGCCTAGATAACCGACGAGGCCACCTTCCCCGACAAGAGATTTCATCACTTCATTGCGGAAGTATTTACCTGAAAAACAAATTTCAACGAGATCTCCTGCGGGAACAGTTCCTGCACGCTCTGGACTAAAAGGTCCATCTCCATGAAGGCCGTTATTCACATCGATTACTTTAGCGCCTGCATGTGCACCCACCGTAATACCACCACCCATATGTGTGACGATCAGTCGTAGGTCTTTATAATGCTTCTTGACTTGCTTGGCATAGCGTCTCGCAACTGCTTTTTGGTTTAAAGCATGAAAAATAGATTTTCGTTCAATTGATGAAAAGCCTGAAATCCTCGCAAGTGGTGCAAGTTCATCTACAACCACTGGGTCGACAATAAAGGAGGGGATGTTTAAAGCTGTTGCGATTTCACTCGCTATAATCCCCCCCAGGTTTGAAGCATGTTGCCCTGAGTAACCTGCTCGGAGGTCCGCAATCATTTTTTCATTTACCGAGTAGGTGCCGCCTTCGATGGGTCGAAGTAAGCCTCCTCGTCCACATACTGCATCAAGTGCCGAGACATCAACGTCTGCCTCTTTGAGTACGTGTAAAATGGCTTCTTTACGAAAACTATATTGCTCAATAATGGAAGGAAATTGTGCGATTTCCTCCGTCGCATGTCGAATCGTACTTTCTGTGATTAGCTGCTCTCCCTTAAAGACACCGATCTTTGTTGAGGTAGAGCCAGGGTTAATCACGAGTACTTGATAAAGATTTGTTTGCACATTTGGTTCTCCTTCCATTTCAAACTGTCTTTAATGTCCATTTATATTATCGTCTTGACAAAATGTTTTTCTCTGTTTGTAAGAACTGACTGCGTGATTTTGCAACTCGTGCAATTCTTTCCTCTGCTAATCGGTCCGCTGCAACATAAGACGGGATTCCATCTCGCTTTGAGATTGCAAAGATTTCTAGAATTGTATCGTAAATACCGCCAACACGGTTAAGTGCACGTTCTTTATTGTAACCAATGAGCTCATCTGCAACATTTATAACGCCACCTGAGTTAATAACATAATCCGGTGCATAAACGATGCCCATTTCATGGATTTGATCGCCGTGACGATTCTCTTTCAATTGATTGTTCGCGGAACCTGCAATCACTTTACATTTAAATTGTGGGATTGTTTCATCATTAATAATTGCGCCAAGTGCACAAGGTGCAAAAATATCAACGTCTTGTTTATAAATCTCATCAATCGGAACTGCAGTCGCACCAAATTCATCAACTGCACGTTGGACGGCTTCTTGATTAATATCTGTTACGTAAAGTTTGGCACCTTCCTCATGTAGATGCGCGCACATTGTATAAGCAACGTTTCCAACGCCTTGAACCGCAACTTTCTTTCCTTTTAGTGAATCAGTGCCGAACGCTTCTTTAGCTGCCGCTTTCATCCCGACATAAATACCGTAAGCTGTTACAGGTGATGGATTTCCTGATGAGCCGTCGTCGCCTGAAGTGCCTGTCACATAATCTGTCTCAAGGTGAATGAGGTCCATATCTGCTTCAGTTGTTCCGACGTCTTCTGCAGTAATATAACGACCATTTAATCCTTCAATATAACGACCAAATGCACGAAACATTTCATCGTTTTTATCTGTTTTTGGATTGCCGATGATGACTGTTTTACCGCCGCCTAAATTAAGTCCAGCTGCTGCATTTTTATAGGTCATTCCGCGCGCTAAACGAAGTGCATCTTCAATTGCCGCTTCTTCAGTGTCATATGTCCACATACGTGTGCCGCCAAGTGCTGGTCCAAGTGTCGTGTCATGTATCGCAATAATTGCTTTTAGCCCTGATGTTTTGTCCTGACAAAATACCACCTGTTCAAAATCTGCTGTTTCCATATACTTGAATATTTCCATTGTAAATTCCTCCTTAGTTGTATGGTTCATTTTTGGTTTATTTTATTGATCACTTGTTAGTAGCGCAAGCGCTAATGAATATAATTTGCTTTCTGCACTGTCTGCTCGTGATGTTAGGACGACTGGCGCTTTGGCACCTTGAATCACTGCACCAACTTTTGCATGCGCAAAATACATTAATGATTTGTATAGAATATTCCCTGCCTCGATATTGGGGACAAGTAATATGTCTGCGTTTCCAGCTGCATCCCCTGTTAACCCCTTTTGCTTAGCCGCTTCAGGAGAAACTGCATTATCTAGCGCAAGTGGACCTTCGACAATACACCCTGTAATTTGTCCACGCTTATTCATCATGGTAAGCAAAGCGGCATCTGTCGATGGAATCATCGCAGGATTTATAGTTTCAACAGCAGCTAATGGGGCAACTATTGGTTTCTCGACACCACAAGCATGCGCGACAGAAACACTATTTTGTATAATTTGGACTTTCGTTGTTAAATCTGGCGCTATATTCATTGCCGCATCTGTCACGAAAATGAGCCGCTCATATCCAGCTACTTCAAAAGCTGCTACATGAGAAAGGACCCTTCCAGTTCTGAGTCCGTACTCACGATTTAATACCGCTTTTAGTATAACAGATGTAGGTAGATTTCCTTTCATCAAAACATGTGCTTTACCACTAGAAATCGCTTTCACAGCAGCTGATGCAGAGACAGCTTTATTTTCCGTATGACAGATGCTTACTTTAAGTGTGTTAAGTAATTCTGGAAAATCAGCAGCCATAATTGTTTGAAGTTCTTTCTCATCATCAAAAAGAATAAAGGATGCGAGATTTTGTCTTACAGCCAATTGAACAGATTTCAAAACTTCTGTTTCGGCAGCACATGCAACAGCTATTACGGAATCTTTCTTTTTAGCTGCTTTTTCAAGTAACCCATCGAGTGTATTCATGTCAAACTCTCCTTTAATCACTACCGAATAAATAAATAAAATAATTCCTTCGCGTTCAACTAATCGAGGTTGAACTTTTCTAATTTGTAATACAATGACCGTAACGAAATCCCTAATCGATTAGCAGTTAATGCTTTATTCCCTTCACTTTCATGCAAAGCTTTTTTTAGGATAGACTTTTCATGATTATCCATCATTGAAGCCAATGTGTTCTCTTCGGATAAAATCGACGGCTGTTGCTTTCTATGGGTAGAAAACAATGATTTGGATACTTCTTCTACATCTAGAATGATTTCACTTTGAGGCATATAAATCATCGCACGATTTAAAACGTTTTCCAATTCGCGAATATTGCCTGGCCAATCATACTGCAACAAAAGTGCTTCCGATTCTTTTGTGATTTTTTCAACATTCATCCCAAACTCTTCGTTTAACTTTACAAGTAAATGTTTCACAATGACGGTAATGTCTTCTTTTCGCGTGCGAAGTGGTGGAATTTGAATCGAAATCCTATTCAATACATAATATAATTCTTCCATAAACACCTTTTTATGAATCGCTTGCTCAAGATTTTGTGAAGTTGCAGTGATGAGCCGAACGTCTACTTGCATTGGCACTTCACTTCCAAGCGGATAAATAACACCTGTTTGTAAATAGTGTAAGAGCTTTTGTTGAACAACTATTGGCAAATCAACAATTTCATCTAGAAATAGCGTTCCCTGATCTGCTTCTATAAACAACCCGTTTTCTATAGGATTATTTCCATCATATTTCCCGAAAAGTTCGGCTTCCAATGTTTCGGGATGCATGGCTGAACAATTTACCCGAATAAATTTATTGAATTTCCGATTCCCTTCACTATGGATTGCATTTGCAAATAATTCCTTGCCCGTCCCTGCTTCGCCTCTAAGTAATACGGAAAAATCATTTTGTGTTGCGAGTCTTGCTTGGTCAATAGATAGTCTAATATTTGTAGATTCACCGTATATATCTTCAAAAGTGTACGTCGATTCTAGTTTACGAATAATTGTTCTTGCTTGGTCTAGTTCATTCATTAAACTGCGCATTTCTGTAATATCATGAATGACACCAACACTGCCTCTAATCTCGTCATCTACGATAATCGGGGCAACATTTACAATTACATCACTCTTATTTTCTCCGAGAAACATATTCACACCGCGAACCGCTTTTTTCGTTTCTAATACCTTCATGTGAATACTTTCGCCTTCACTTATATCTGCCGTTGCAGGTTTACCAATCACTTCATCTTCTGTTAACCCTGTAATCCTTGTGTATGCCGGGTTAACGAATATCCCGTAACCGTTTTCATCAACAACTGAAATTGCATCATCACTTGAATAAATGATCGCTTCAAGCATCGTTCGTACTTTTTTCAAGTCCGTTACTTCTTCAGCCAACTTAAGTACTTCTGTCATGTCTTTAAAAACTGCAAAAGCGCCCACTTTTTTTCCTTTATCGTCAAATAACGGAAGTCGTGACGTGATAATTTCAATCCCGTTGCCGAGTATGAGTGCTTTGTTAACTTCTGCTACGCCTGTGTTGTAAACATGTGGAAGTTTCGTGGTGGGAATAACATCCGTTATTTTTTTACCCACAGCGTCCTCTATGGTAATCCCAATCATTTCAGATGCACGCTTATTAAAAAAATCGATACATCCTTTTTCATTGATGCCAATCATTCCTTCTTCGACCGAATCGAAGATCATCCGTTGTTTATGTACTTCCGTTCTAATTCTTTGAAAGTAAGTATCATTTTCTTCCAATAAACGAATGATTAAATTCGCGATTGAGCCAGGGATGAGAACTGTATTAGCAGGGCGCGCCGCTAATAACTCTGCAAATACAAGCGGATCATTCGTCACATCAAAAATGATATGTAAATCTGATGTTAAATACGTTTTCCAATCATCACCATACAGAATGCCAAGTTGTTTCGCACGTAAAATACCAGGTGCATTTTGATCTGTATCAATGATGGCTTCGACATGCATAAAATCTAAATTTTCGAGAAGGTCCAGTATGATCGATCCACCTGTCCCTGCTCCAACAATCAGCACGTTTTGCAAGGATATTCAAAC
>JARIDM010000036.1 GCA_029263945.1 Sporosarcina sp. | reverse complement strand
AAGCAGAAGAGTTGTTTCAACAATCCACTGAACAGGAATGGCTTGACGTTTTGAGAGAATTCATAGGTGAAGGGGAATCGCTAGTATGGGTGCACGCCCTATCATTTAAAAA
This sequence comes from Sporosarcina sp., assembly GCA_029263945.1. Classification (GTDB taxonomy): domain Bacteria; phylum Bacillota; class Bacilli; order Bacillales_A; family Planococcaceae; genus Sporosarcina. The sequence continues at coordinate 6,615 of JARIDM010000036.1, read as the reverse complement.
GCCAAAGATAGAGCCAACGGGTATGAGTGTACTGACAGCATCAGTCGCTTCAAGAATGGAAAGTTGGACAGAAGAAGATTGGCAGCATGTGTTAAAAGATGTCTATCAACACCCAAGAGGTGTGAAGTACCTTGCCCAATTAACAGCAGAAGAGTTAAAAGAGATTGAAGCTAATGCTAAAAAAATCTTAGCATCTGAAATGGGGTGACAGGTTGATAATTGAAAAATTACGCATCTATGGCTTTGGCAAGCATGAAAATGTTGAAATTGAATTGGCAGAAGGCATGAATGTTTTATATGGTGTTAATGAGGCTGGGAAAACGACGATTCAGCAATTTATTTTACATATTTTATTTGGTTTCCCACAACGAAACAGTACAACGCTTCGGTATGAGCCGAAAACGGGTGGAAAATATGGGGGGCAACTCCAAATCTATGACGAGCTATACGGAAGGTGTACAGTAGAGCGTGTCAGAGGGAAGTCGTCTGGAGACGTCACGGTTTACTTTGAAGACGGTGCACGCGGCGGTGAGGATGCTTTAAAAGAGTTGCTGAGGCAATATGACCGGACTTCATTTGAAGCGATTTTCTCCTTTTCATTACTTCAACTGCAAGGGTTTGAAAAAATGGATGAAGATGAATTGAGTCGAACGTTGCTTGCTTCTGGAACAACGGGGGTGGACTCGTTATTGAAATTAGATGTGAAGATGTCTAAGGAAATAGATACACTCTTCAAAAAGGCGGGTAAAAATCCTCTTTTAAATGTTAAGCTGCAGGAACTTCGTACGCTTGAGGTTACCCTTCAAGAAGCACAAAAAGAAGTGGCTGCGTATGCTCCTACCATTGAAAGAATCCATCAGATCGATGGTAAAATGGAAAAATTAAAATCTGAGAAAAGTGATCATGAGGAAATTCTGAGACAACTCACTTTGGAAAGACAGTTATTGCCGTTATATTCAAAAAAAGAGACGTTAAAAAAGCGATTGGCAGAAATAAATGGACCTGATTTTCCTGCTGACGGAATTCGCCGTTATGAATCAATTGCCGGTAAAATAATAGAAGCAGAAGCAGCACAACTAAGAATTTCAAAAGAACTAGCTGATGCCGAAAAAGCAGTATTAGCAGCATCTGTATCTGAATGCATGACAGAGATCGATTTGTTGCTTGCTAGAGAATCAGAATGGCATCATTGGCGTTCGACACGTACAACGTGCAATGACGAGTTAAAACAATTAAGGACACAAAAACAAAGCATCATAGAGCGTTTAGGGATTGTGGAGCAAGCCAATTCAACATTGTTACAAGCAAACGTTTCCATTCATAAAGAAGAAGAACTTCATGCCTTATTGGGTGAATTGGATCGGGTCAACAATGAAATTGGCTATGTAGAATCACAGTTTCTTACGGTGAAAAACGAGTTGGAACGGATACAAGAGCAAACTAACGCATTAGTTCAGCCTACTGCAGAAGAAATAAAGACGGCACATGAATGGCCTTCGGTTCGTCAACGTTTGGCAGAAGCGAATGCATATATTGCATACGGTGGAAAAAAGCAACAGCCGATACCATTGTTTACAATTATGATGACGCTCGCAGCCATCCTATTTATTGGGGTCGGTTTTTTCCAACAGCAGTTTTTAATCGTTGGCGTAGGTGTGTTGTTAGCTGGAATAGGGGTAGCCTTATATGTTAAAAAAGAACCAACCATTGACCCGAAAATAGCAGAAATGCAAAGGTTTTCTACAGCGTATAAAGGTCGAGAAGGAGAAATGGAAAGCCTGCTCCACCGGGTTGGAGAATTTGAACGTGAGAAAGAACGATTAACAATTGTCAGTTCTGAATTTACACAGAAAGAAAATGAGTTAGAAGTGGAACTTGAAGCATTAGATCGCTTAAATCTGCAAATCAAAACGAATTTGAATACTTTTATGAAGGAATATGGAATTGAAGCATTGCCCGCTCCAAGTATTCTGCCAGAAATTTTCCGCATGATTCGTGAAATGCAGAAAGTAGCGAGGCGAATAGAAGAAGTTACCCAAAAATTACAGGAAACAGAAGCCGCAATTGTTGCTCGGATGAAGGCCGCAGAAAAAGCATTGCAACAAGCAGTGCCTGAAGAAGCAGTTTATGAACTATTAAGAAGAGATTTTATACGGTTAAGTGAACAAGCAGAAAAGCAAAAACAAATGAAAGAAAAGATCGACCATTTAAAACCAGCCAAAAATGAAGCAAATATGCTCATAGAGTCGTTAAAGATAAAAATAAGTACATTATTTTCTGAAGCTGGCGTAGAATCAGAAGAAGCATTTTACCAAGCGTATAATGACCATCAAGAGAAAGTAATGATAACGGGACAAATAAAAGATCTCGACATGCAGCTAGCAATCCAACCTATTGAACATACACTCGCTCAAAGAGTAGATCGTGAGTTAGTGAGTGAGATGGTAAAGCTTGAAGAAGCAATGAAACTGAACAACGAGAAAACCTCACACTATATTAATGAAAAAGCGGCACTTGTGAATAAAGCTAAACAGCTCTTAACAGATGAGTCCCTTAGCGAGAAGAGACAAGATTTTGAAATGAAAAAAGCAGAGCTTGATAATTTGGCTAAAGAGTGGTCTGCAAGAAAAGCTGTTTCAGCAGCAATTTATCAAATGATGAACGAATTAAAAGAAACACAGTTGCCTGATGTCTTATTAGAAGCAGAAAAGATTTTTGGTAAGTTAACTGGCGGTCAATATAGCAGTATAGCCATTTCAGAACAAGGTAATTTTGAGGTATTAACAATAGCGGGCCTGCGTTTTTCAATCGTTGAACTGAGTCAGGCGACGAAAGAACAAGCTTATATAGCCCTTCGTTTTGCATTGGCTACTTCAATTCTTTCATCGGCGCCATTCCCAATTATCATGGATGATCCATTTGTTCACTTTGACGAAGAACGACTTTCTAGTATGATTGAGGTACTCAATGAAACTAAACAACATCAATTCATTTACTTTACATGTGATAAACGCATGAAAAGCAAATGGCAGGATGCTACTATTATTGATGTTTCTACCATTAGAAATGAACAGGGGGCGAGTGCATTATGAAAAAACTACTCGATTATAAAGTAGGGGAAACAGTCGATCTTTACTTATTCATTAAGCAATCGATTACAGGAGTAACAACAAAAGGAAGCGCATTTATGACGTTGGTTCTACAAGATAAAAGTGGGGATTTAGATGCGAAGTTATGGGATACAACGGATGCACATGTACAATCCTATGCTGCAGGAACAATTGTCAAGGTTGGAGGCGAAGTGCATGAATATCGTGGTAAAAACCAATTGCGCATTAAGAGCATTCGGCCAATTAAAGAAGATGAAAATATAACAATCGCTGAGTTGGTTCCGTCTGCAACTAAAAGTAAAGAAGCACTATTTGAAGAATTAATGACTTATTTCTTTGAGATGGAGAACCCACAGATTCAACGCATCACACGTCATATTATGAAAAAACATGAAACAGCTTTCATGACTTATCCAGCCGCAACGAGAAATCATCATGACTATGTATCAGGGTTAATCGATCATGTTGTTTCAATGTTAAAGTTAGGTAAAGCACTCACTGATTTATATCCTTCGTTAAATAAAGATCTTTTATATGCAGGCATTATTTTGCATGATATCGGTAAAGTGATGGAACTTTCTGGCCCAATCGCTACTCAGTATACTGTAGAAGGCAATCTTCTTGGACATATTTCAATTATGGTGAATGAAATCTCTAAAGCTGCGGATGAACTAAATGTCAGTGGAGAAGAGGTCATGTTGTTACAACATATGGTGTTGTCTCATCATGGCAAAGAAGAGTGGGGAAGTCCGAAACGACCGATGTTGAAAGAGGCTGAGATGCTTCACTACATTGATAATATTGATGCGAAAATGAATATGCTTGACCGAGCACTTGCTAAAACGAATGCTGGGGAGTTTTCTGAACGGATATTCCCGTTAGAAAATCGTGCATTTTATAAACCTTCATTTGAATCATAAAATAAAAAAGTGCAGAGGATATAAAATCCTTTGCACTTTTTTATTTTACTCTTTGCTCTCTAAGGGATATGCATCCAGTACTTTTTTGAAAGAATCATCTTTTATCTCGATTTCAGCATTTTTAAGTAATGTAAGGAGTTTTGCATTAAAAAGTTTTTCTTTCAATTTATTTTCAATTTCTGGTTGTAATTCTTCTAGCGTTTCTTCAAGTTCTTTTTCGCGTGACTCAACTACTTTAATTACGTGATAACCAAAGCTGCTTTGAACAGGTTCGCTAATTTCGTTTTCAGGAAGCGAAAAGGCTACGTCATCAAAGGACTGAACCATTTTACCAGGACTAAACCAACCTAAATCTCCACCACTTTTCTGTGCAACGGGTTCTATGGAATATTCTTTTGCAAGTTCTTCAAAATTCCCATCATTCTTAAGTTTTCCAATCACTTCTTCGGCTGTTTTCTTATCTTCTACAAGAATGTGATGGGCATGGATTTCTTTTTTCATATTTTCATATTCTGCTTTGATTTGCTCATCGGTTACTTCATCTAGTGATGCAATCATCTTTTTTTGTAGTAGTGAAAACGCAATTTGTTTTTCGAAAAAATCGTTAGAGATTTTATTTTGTTCGAGGTAAAGTTCAAAATTCTTTTCATCGCCATATTGTGCCTTTTGTTTTTCAATCGCTTCATCTATTTCGCTGTCAGAAATTTTATATTCGTTTTCAATCGCTTTTTTCAAAAGTAAGTTTTCGAAAACGTCATCCCCAATGGCTTCTTTCATTTCTTCGTATAATTCTTCTTTTGTAATAGCCCCCATTTTAGTAGATGCGAGAATTTCTTCGCTTTCATTTTTGCTGTTATTACATGCAAAAAGTGCTAGAACGGAGGTGCTAAGTACGAATGCTATGATTATTTTTTTCAACGGATTTTCACTCCTAATCTTATTATGCGACAGTTGATACTATACCACAATATTCAGACTTGAACAAAAAGTAATCAGCTAAAAGCCTATAAGCCCGTAAAATAACTGCATAGAATAACACAGAGAGAGGGGGTGCTACCGTGAGTGGATATAATAACCAAGGTTCTTCCGGCTTTGCGCTAATCGTGGTGTTGTTTATTTTACTGATCATCGTAGGTGCAGCATATTTATATTAAAAAGTGATGCTACATTTTAAAACATCATGACCTTTGCGAAAAGAAAAAGTCCAAAGCCTATCAATAGGTTTTGGACTTTTTTTAAACTGCTAACAGTACTTGTAAAAATAAAGATGTAATTAAAAGCGTAATCAATATATTAACTGTTCCATATATTTTTGGTTGCTTTTCTTCGGGGATCTCCCTTGATTCACAAAGAGCGAAAGTCATCTTATTTATTTGGTATAAGTAAAATAATGAGAACAAAACTGTAACTACAAGGATCAATCTTTATTCCTCCCCTTTAACCATCTACTCTTAATAATAGCAGAATATCAAGTGGAATGAAATATTCTAAGCTTAGGATTCTTTCTTAATAGCAGAAATGACAAGTTTATTCTCTTGTTCACCAAATGAACTTTCAAGATTATCAAATCCATGTTCGAAGATCTCCATAAAATCATCGCCGTAAATATTACGGACAACCGACATGACTTCAAGAAATTCTGGGAATTTGCCGTATAGGCTTTTAATCGGAAGTGATCCATTTAAAACGCTATGCTCCGTATCGTGATAGTTTTCATTCATTTCTAAAATTAAGTTCTCGCCTTTTTCTGTTACAGCAACATACGTATTGCGGCGATCCTCATCTTTTTTATAAAATAACAAATAGCCGCGTTCTTCTAGTTTTTTTGAAAAGTTAAATGCAGTTGAAACGTGCATCACACCAAACTTCGCGATGTCTGAAATGGTTGCTCCTTGAAGGTGATAAGAAATCCATAAAATGTGGTGTTCATTAATATTCAAATTATAAGGTTTAATCCATTGTTGCCAATCTTTTTCAACAGCTTTCCATAACGCTTTTGATAATTGCGCAATGCGTTGGCTGAATATCATAGCGTCTTTTAAAGAGTAATTTTCTTCCGACATTTAAAGCACCTGCTTCCTAGAATTATATATACTTTATTATACCAGGAAAGCAAAGAAGAAAGAAGTGTGAATTGCAAAATAGTTTAAAAAACATTTAAAAAAAGATATCCATTTTGAAATGAACCGCTACATATTAGAAGATCCTTCTAACATATAGCGTACACACCAAAATAATGGATATCTTTTTCCTATAGCTATTAACGTTAACTTTGTTGAGCGACAATCGATTGTTCCAGGCTATCGAGTGCGCTTTGTATTGCGATAAGTTCTTTTTCAAGACGTCTTTTGTTTGGCTCAGTCGATTCTTGCCATTCTTCAAAAGAATGCTTTAACCCCTCAAAAGTATCAGGAATATTTTCTTTTGCTTCTTTTGCCAGATTTGCAACAGAACCATTTAATTTGTTAACCTTTTCTTTAACGTCATTAAGTTTCTCTTTTAAATCTGTCGAGGCACTCTTAACAGGTGACCTGAGTTCTCTTCCGGATTTTGGAGTTGAATAAATAACAGTAATTGAAGCTGCT
>JARIDM010000021.1 GCA_029263945.1 Sporosarcina sp. | reverse complement strand
GCATTGGCGCTTGTAGAACGCTGAGTAGCATAGATAGTAGACCTTCGCGTGATGGAAGTTCTGCCAATGCTTTCATTTCTTCAGCAGATGCAAGTGCACCTTCAATTACACCAGCTTTAATTTCAAGTTTTGGATTTACTTTCGCAAAATCATTCAAAATTTTCGCTGGAGCTACAACATCTTCAGTTGAAAACGCGATTGCGTTTGGTCCTGTAAGGTGTTCATTCAAACCTTCAAGGCCTGCTGCTTCTGCAGCACGACGTGACATTGAGTTTTTGTAAACTTTGAAATCAATACCCTGTTCACGAAGGTTTTTACGTAGTTCTGTTACTTGACTTACGTTTAGACCACGGTAGTCAACGACAACAACTGTTGCTGCTGATTTTAGTTTATCCGTAATTTCTGTAACAACTGCTTGTTTTGCTTCTAACACTTTACTCATCTGGACACCTCCTCAATAAGTTTCGAGTTATTTATACCGATATAAAAAGCCCACGATCTACTTGGTAGAGTCGAGGGCAGAAAAAGTCGTCTTCTTAATTTAAGAAAGAGCGTCTTGTCCTCGGTAGGAATATTAAGCAGCATTGCCGCTCCTACGGTCTACGGTACAAATATTGTTTATAATTAACAACTGCCTCATCTTAACATAGGAGGAGGCAGTCGTCAATATTATTTTTTAACTTTAACTGCTGTTGTATCAATTTTAACTGCAGGACCCATTGTAGTCGTTACGTTAACTGACTTCATGTAAGTTCCTTTAGCTGCTGCAGGCTTAGCCTTTTCAACTGTATCGAATACAGTTAAGAAGTTTTCGACAAGCTTGTCATCTTCAAATGATACTTTTCCGATTGGCGCATGGATAATTCCAGCTTTGTCCGCACGGTATTCAACTTTACCAGCTTTGATTTCTTCGATTGCTTTTGCAACATCAAATGTTACAGTACCAGTTCTTGGGTTTGGCATAAGTCCTTTTGGTCCAAGAACACGACCAATCTTACCAACTTCACCCATCATGTCAGGTGTCGCAACGATTACATCAAAGTCAAACCAACCTTGTTGGATTTTAGTAATGTATTCAGCGTCTCCAGCGTAGTCTGCACCAGCTGCTTCAGCTTCTTTTAATTTTTCGCCTTTAGCGAAAACAAGTACACGTTGCGTTTTACCCGTACCGTTTGGTAGGACAACTGCTCCACGCACTTGCTCATCATTTTTCTTAGTGTCAATGCCAAGACGGAATGCGACTTCTACTGTTGCGTCAAAGTTTGTTGTGCTTGTTTTCTTCGCAAGTTCAATCGCTTCTTTTACGTCATACAACTTTGTGTTGTCGACTAGCTTAATCGCGTCTGTAAATTTTTTACCTCTTTTAGCCATTTGAAATTTCCTCCTCAGTTGTGGTGTTAGCGGATGATAAACCTCCCACGAATAAAGGTTGCGCGTTCCGGAGAACAATCGCAACCTCCCCTTGCCTCAAAACTCTATAGAAAGGAATCAATCTTCGATTGTAATTCCCATACTGCGTGCAGTACCTTCAACCATTGCCATCGCTGCTTCAACAGATGCTGCGTTTAGATCCGGCATTTTTTGTTCTGCAATTTCGCGAACTTTGTCGCGTTTTACAGTTGCTACTTTCGTTTTGTTCGGTTCGCCTGAACCTTTTTGAAGCTTAGCTTCAACCTTTAGCAATACTGCTGCTGGTGGAGTTTTTGTAATGAAAGTAAATGAACGATCTTCAAATACAGTAATCTCAACAGGAATAATTAGACCTGCCTGATCCGCTGTACGTGCGTTGAATTCCTTACAGAATCCCATGATGTTCACGCCTGCTTGACCTAGCGCTGGTCCAACTGGTGGAGCTGGGTTCGCTTTCGCTGCAGGAATTTGTAGTTTAACTATCGTAGAAACTTTTTTAGCCACGTGATATACCTCCTTAAGTCCGTGATGTGGTAATCGGGTTGCCCCTCCCACTCAATATGTGCCTGCCGACAAATGTCGGTGGAATCAGTTTTTAGTTCAAACCATCAAATGATCGCCTGACCTTTGAAATGATAACATTTTATTGTTCATTATGCAAGTCGCATATTCACTACGATTATACTTTTTTTATTTGCGAGAAGTCAAGTTCCATTTTCGTTTCGCGTCCAAACATATCAACCGCAACTTTAACTTTTTGTTTAGCCTCATCGATTTCTTCAACTTTACCTTGGAAATCAGCAAATGGTCCTTCAAGCACTTGGATAACCTCACCAATTTCAAGGTCTACTTCAGCAAGACGATCTTTAACGCCCATCTGTTTGAGAATAAATTCAACTTCCTCATCGAGTAGCGGAGTTGGCTTAGCCCCTCCACCTGAAGAACCTATAAATCCAGTAACACCTGGCGTGTTACGTACTACATACCAAGAATCATCCGTCATTATAATTTCAACTAGCACATAGCCAGGGAATGTCTTTTTCATTACCGTTCGCTTCTTGCCATCTTTAAAATCTGTCTCTTCTTCTTCGGGCACAATTACACGGAAAATCTTATCTTGCATGCCCATCGTCTCGACACGCGCCTCTAAATTCGCTTTTACTTTATTTTCATAACCTGAGTAAGTATGCACGACGTACCAATTTTTCTCCATATCCATATTTACAAGGACTTTACGTCCGCCCCTCCTTTTTTCCTTTTACAATATAAAAAAAACCCGTTGAGCAATCAGACGGGCTATTTTCAAGGAATCGTATATTTTCATTTATACTAACTTACCATATCCTACTATTAAAAACTAATATACCAATCCATTGCTTTAGAAATTCCAAGGTCTACTACTCCAAAGTATACAGCCATAAATAAAACTGTTGAAATAACAACAATTGTATAACGTGTTAACTCTTTACGTTTTGGCCAACTTACTTTTCTCATTTCTGAGATAACGTCTTTTAAAAATCTACTTATCTTACCCATTAGTATCGTAACCCTCCGAATAAAAACATAATACTATTCGTCTGCCACACAACTATTAAACTGATTGTTTATGCACAGTGTGCGCATTACAATACCTGCAAAACTTCTTCAAAGTTAAGCGTTCAGTAGATGTATCTTTTCGAGCTGGCACAGAATAATTACGTGAACCACAACGATCACAACTTAAAGTTATTTTTTTAGACATTTCTCTCACCTTACTAGGCATATTCTTGCTACAGATTATCATTTTATATAAGCCGTGTCAATAGTTCAGTCAAGCTGATTAATGAACAGCGTCAACTTCTAAGTACATTTCAAGTTTACGTTTAATCCTTTGCAAGGCATTATCAACTGATTTCACTTGTCGATTTAATTCAGTTGAAATTTCTTGATACGTTTGACCATCCAAATACAACGATAAGACCTCTTTTTCAAGTTCGCTCAATACCTTGCTCATTTCCGATTCCATATGATGAAAATCTTCTTTGTGTATCATCAAATCTTCTGGATCGTCTAGCGTTGGTCCAGAAAGCATTTCGAGCAATGTACGGTCTGAATCTTCGGTATAAACGGGTCGGTCTAGTGAGATTGAGGAGTTAAGTGGAATATGCTTTTGCCTGGTTGCCGTCTTGATAGCCGTTATGATTTGTCTCGTAATACATAACTCTGCAAACCCTTTAAAAGAACTCAACCGGTCAGGTTTAAAATCTCTAATGGCTTTATATAAACCAATCATACCCTCTTGAATAATATCCTCTCGATCTCCGCCAATCAAAAAATACGAACGACCTTTCAAACGAACGAACGAGCGATACTTTGTAATCAAAAAATCTAGCGCATCTGTGTTGCCTTCCCGGATAATCGCAATTACGTCCTCGTCTGACAACGTAGCGAAATTCGGAGTTTTACTATCAGCGTAGGCTTTATCCATCAACTAGATCACCCCAGTTCATCATAGGTCTCTCCCTAGTATAGCGTATAGAAATTTTTTCCGTCAACCCATTATTTAATTCCACGTCGCCATTTTTCAAATACTTCCTTTATTTCGTCAGTTAAAGGAATCTTTGAAGACGGACGTTGGTCTTCGTAGACCTTCACTTTTCCAGAGATTAATGTTCTGATCTCTTTCATTTCTATTTCTAATTCTCGGGCTGACTTCCGGAGGGCTCCTTGCGCAAAAACAACCCATTGTTCCGTAAAATCAGACGTCGCAACATGAATTTGAACACGACGATGCATCAGTTCTGAAACCAATTTCTCTATTTTTTCATCTGCTGTTTCATTTTCTCGCGTAAATAAAACTTCGACATCATGTCGTTTACTTTTACTTTCAATTCCTGGCACCATGTAGGCATCAAAAACGATGATCACGCGCCAACCTGTATAAGCTTTATATTCCGCCATTCGTTCTATCAACAAATCTCTCGACTCTTCCAACTGCCTGTCCTTTAATTGTCGCAATTCCTCCCATGCGCCAATAATATTGTAGCCATCTACAAGTAGGACGTGTACCGGTTTCACGTTACAGCGTTAAGTGGCTGTCGCTTGCGCAACACTTCGTACATTAATAGTGAAGCCGCCACCGAAGCGTTTAACGATGTTACATGACCTTTCATCGGCAAGTGATAGAGGAAGTCACACTTTTCTTTGAGCAAGCGCGACATCCCTTTCCCCTCACTACCAATAACAATTGCCAGGGGGAGCGTTGCATCCATATTTCGGTAATCAGTAGCGCCTTGTGCATCCGTTCCTGCAATCCATACATTACGTTTTTTAAGCTCTTCTACCGTTTGCGAAAGATTATTCACGCGGACAACCGGAATGTGTTCGATCGCGCCAGTCGATGCTTTTGCGACGACTGCTGTTAAGCCAACCGATCGTCTTCGCGGAATGATGATGCCGTGTACACCTGATGCATCGGCTGTTCTTAAAATAGAGCCCAAATTATGGGGATCTTCTAGTTCGTCTAATATAATAAACAAAGGATCTTCTCCGCGTTCTGTTGCAATCGCAAAAAGGTCCTCCAATTCTGCATAATCATAAGCAGCCACAGAAGCAATAATCCCTTGATGGTTCACATCTAACATGCCATCCAGTTTTTGTTTCGGCACAGCTTGCACAATAATCTTTGCTTCTTTTGCCAGTGATAAGATTTCTCCTATACTTTTTTTATTCAATCCTTCTGCAATCCATATTTTATTCAATTCCCGACCTGAGCGAAGTGCTTCAACGATGGGGTTTTTTCCACCTAATAATTCATTTTCAATTTCAGTCATACCGTCTCATCCTCCTTTGGATTCTCTAGAATTCTAATCGACTCTGTAATAAGTTCATCTGTTCTTTCTTGTTGGCCAAGTAAATATAAGTAGCCTAAAACAGCTTCATATCCTGAACTGCTTTTATACGTACCAACATCCGTATTCTTCGGCACAGAACCTGACTTTGCATTGCGCCCACGACGCATCACTGCTTGTTCATCTTCTGTTAAAAAGTCTGTTTCTAGCATTTCTTTCAAAACAATCGCTTGCGACTTAGCAGAAACGTAGCTCGTTGCGGTCTTATGCAAAACATTCGGTTTTACGCGTCCCGAACGCAGTAAATGCTCTCGAATGGCTTGTTCATAAACCGCATCACCCATGTAAGCCAGAGCCAGGGCATTCAATTGTTTAACATCTATATCACGTAATACATACATCCCGATTACCCTCGTTTCCAACGCGTACCTTGCGCTGTATCCTCAAGCAAGATCCCTCGTGCTTTTAGTTCATCACGAATCGCATCCGAACGTGCGAAGTCCCGATTTCGACGGGCTTCTAATCGTTCTTCGATTAACGCGTCAACATCAGCGTCCAATAAATCTTCTTCCTCATTCAATGAGATGCCAAGCACATCCATTAGCGACTCAAATGTGTCGATGAAAGATTGTAAAACTTCCGCTGTTGTGTTTTTCTCTAACAAATAAACATTCGACAGCTTTGCAAGCTCAAAAATTACCGCGATGCCGTTCGCTGTATTGAAATCATCGTCCATCGCTTCGATAAATTGAGTAGTGGTTGCGTCTATTTTATGTTGCCAAATATCTTCTTGATCTCCAAGATTAGCAGACGATTTCAGGCGGTGTTTTACGTTATTGTACGCTGTTAAAATCCGGTCAAAACCAATCGCAGCATCTTCTACAAGCGCTTGTGAGAAGTTGACGGGATGTCTATAATGGACAGATAACATGAAGAAACGAAGTACCTTCGGATCCACTTGCTTCCGAATCTCATTTACAAGTACGAAGTTATTCAGAGATTTTGACATTTTTTCATTGTCGATATTGATGTAGCCGTTGTGCATCCAATAGTTTGCAAAGGGCTTACCTGTCATGGCCTCTGACTGTGCAATTTCATTTTCGTGGTGTGGGAACGCTAAATCTTGGCCCCCCGCATGGATATCTATCGTATCGCCCAGGTGTTCACGCGCCATAACTGAACACTCGATGTGCCAACCAGGTCGCCCTTCTCCCCAAGGACTTTCCCAAGAAATCTCATTTGGTTTTGCCGCTTTCCACAAGACAAAGTCGAGTGGGTTTTCTTTCTTTTCGCCTGCTTCAATACGCGCACCGACAATGAGTTCATCAGTCGACTGTTTCGATAATTTTCCGTATCCGTCAAACTTGGTCGTGTGGTAGTAAACATCGCCTTCTGATGCGTACGCATATCCTTTGTCAATTAGGACTTGGATAAAGTTCACGATATCCTCAATATGGTCCGTAACACGAGGATGTGCATCTGCCTCATTGCAACCGAGCGCCGATACATCTTCAAAATAAGCTTGAATAAAACGCTCCGTTAGCTCGCCTACTTCTTCACCCAACTCATTTGCTGTTGCGATAATTTTATCGTCAACATCCGTAAAGTTCGATACAAAGTTTACATCATAGCCGCGGTATTCCAAGTACCTACGCACTGTATCAAAAGCAATCACTGGACGCGCATTCCCGATATGGATGTAGTTATAAACAGTTGGACCACATACATACATCGATACCTTCCCTTCTTCTAGTGGAATGAAAGGCTCTTTTTTTCTCGTTAACGTATTATATATTTGAATGCTCATTTAAATCCCCTTCCTCTTTTGTCAACTGCTCAAGTTGTTGAAGTCGTTCTTCCAATTGCTTTATCCTATTTTCTAACATGTCACATTTGTCTGCCACTGGATCCGGCAAGTCATGGTGATTCAATTTATTGTCAACTTTAACACCATTTTTAATAACTACTTTTCCTGGAATCCCCACAACAGTTGAATTCTTTGGAACATCTTTTAGCACGACCGATCCCGCACCTACCTTGCTATGCTCCCCTATCGTAATGGATCCAAGCACTTTTGCGCCAGTTGCAACTAAAACGTTGTTTTCAAGCGTTGGATGCCGTTTGCCTTTTTCTTTCCCCGTCCCGCCAAGGGTTACACCTTGATAAATCGTCACATCATCGCCGATTTCACATGTCTCTCCGATCACTACGCCCATCCCGTGATCGATAAATAAACGACGACCAATTTTCGCGCCAGGGTGAATTTCAATTCCAGTGATAAAACGGCTAAACTGCGAGATACTTCGCGCGATAAAAAAGAGTTTCATATTAAAAAATGCATGAGCAATTCGGTGATGCCAAATTGCGTGGAGTCCCGAATAGGTTAAAGCAACTTCAAAAACATTCCGTGCAGATGGATCTTGGTGAAAAATACAGCGCACATCTTCTCTCATTTTCCTAAACAACAGACATCCTCCTCTCTTTTTAATTATGAAATGCATTTAAGTCAATTTCATCATTGTTTAATCAAACAAGATACCCAGACAATGTTGATCTACGCTACAGTCGGACGCGTTCCGCGGGCACGGCTTCTGTCGCTTCCTTCGCTACGATCAACAGATATTCCATTTAAATTAACGAACACACAAATAATAGGATTCTATTGCGTACCACACATCTAATCAGGTTGAACCGTCCCGAACAATAGGTTGTGTTGTTGTCACAGGATTAGGTCACTATGAAAATGACTTATTTATAAAAAACAAAAAACGCCCCTGTCAATGTTGACAGAGACGCACATATGCGTGGTTCCACTCCGCTTGAAAGGAGATGTACCCTTTCCGCTTAAAATGCCTCGTAACGCGGGCAAAACGTTCATGCCTACACAATTTCGGCACGACTCTCAAAGGGGCATTTCCACATGATATTGCTTAGACCACTTCCAGCCAATGGTGATCCTCTCTCAAAAGCTTATCCATGTGTACTTATCCTTTTCAACGATTTCTTTCATCTCTTATAGGTAAATGATCGTAAAATTAATTACTTCAATCACTTTATAAAGTTATTCTCATTTTACACTGCGGCACCTAAATCCGCAAGGAACCGGTCTACAGAACGTCTCCCTTTATTGACCTGCATACGCGCTAACACGTGCGATAACCGTTTCTTTCCCGATTAAAGCAATTGCAGCTGGTAATTCAGGGCCGTTCGTTTGTCCGGTTGTCACAACGCGAACGGGCATAAATAGGTTACGTCCTTTATGGCCCGTTTCTTTCTGAACAGCTTTGATCGCCGCTTTTATAGAAGGTGCATCAAATACGTCTAGTGCTTCTAATTGCACTTTTAACGCTGCCATTACTTCTGGAACTTGTTCACTTGCAAGAATTTCTTTGGATTCTTCATCATATTCAATGTCTTCTTTAAAGAACTGGGCGGATAGCTCAACGATTTCAGCACCATAACTCAACTGGTCATGATATAACGCGATCAGGTCATGCGCCCACTCACGTTGTTCAGCTGTGAGTTCGGCAGGCAATGCACCCGCTTTTTGTAGATGTGGCAATGCCAATGTAATCACTTCATCCAGTGACAATTTTTTAATGTATTGGTTATTCATCCATGCTAACTTGTTCTTATCGAAGAATGCAGGTGATTTTGATAGACGACTTGCATCGAAAATCGAGATCAATTCTTCCTTCGAAAAGATTTCCTCTTCGCCGCCTGGTGACCAACCTAAAAGAACAATGAAATTAAAAATGGCTTCAGGTAAATAGCCTTGCTCTTCATACTGCTCAATGAATTGGATAATGGATTCATCACGTTTACTTAACTTCTTACCATCTTCGTTGACAATAAGCGTCATGTGACCAAATTCTGGAGACTTCCAACCAAATGCTTCGTAAATCATTTGTTGTCTTGGTGTATTTGAAATATGGTCATCGCCTCGGAGCACATGTGTAATTTCCATCTTGTGGTCATCGACAACAACTGCAAAGTTATACGTTGGGACGCCGTCTTTTTTCACAATGACGAAATCGCCAATCCCATCCGACTCAAATGAAACGTTGTCTTTTACAATGTCATTAAATGTATACGTCTTGCCTTTTGGTACCGCAAAACGAATGCTTGGTTCTTTTCCTTCAGCTTCAAGGGCTGCTTGGTCTGCAGGCGTTAGATGACGACATTTTCCGCTGTAACGTGGCATCTGTCCTTTTTTGGATTGTGCTTCGCGCTCAGCTTCAAGTTCCTCTGATGTACAATAACATTTATACGCCAAGTTCTTATCGAGTAATTCATTGTATAATGCTTTGTAGATGTCATTTCGATCTGACTGACGATATGGACCAAAGTCTCCGCCAACATCTACACCTTCATCCCAATCCATCCCTAACCATTTCAAATAGCTTAACTGCGATTCCTCGCCGCCTTCTATATTACGATTGCCGTCTGTATCCTCAATTCGAATAATAAATTTGCCGCCTAGGTTACGTGCATATAAATAGTTAAATAACGCCGCTCGAGCATTCCCAATATGTAAGTGACCTGTTGGACTTGGTGCGTAGCGTACGCGAACATCTTTCGTCATAATAATTCCTCCTTATTTCTTCTGTAATAATATTGTCGCCATTGCAGCGATGCCTTCTTCGCGTCCAGTGAACCCTAATTTCTCAGTAGTTGTCGCTTTGACATTCACTTGTGAGACATCCGCTCGTAAAAGTTCCGCAACACGTTCTTTTATTGCGGTAATATGTGGGGCCATTTTCGGCCTTTCTGCAATAATTGTACAGTCAATATTGCCAAGTTCATAGCCACGTTCCGTTACAACTTCCCAAATCTTCTCTAATAAAACTGCTGAATCTGCATCCTTAAAGGCCGCGTCTGTATCGGGAAAATGTCGACCAATATCCCCTTCGCCAATCGCGCCAAGGGCTGCATCTGTAATAGTATGCAAAAGAACATCCGCATCTGAATGCCCAACAAGTCCACGGTCATGTGGAATTGCAATGCCTCCAATAATAAGCGGACGACCTTCTTGGAACTTATGCACGTCAAATCCTTGTCCTATTCGAATCATTCTTTCTCCTCCTCTTGCACTCTACTTAGCAAGATTTCTCCAAACACAAGGTCTTCTTGCGTCGTCATTTTCACATTTTCGTACGTGCCTTCGACCATACGAACAGGAAGCCCCATTCGTTCAACGAGCATCGCTTCATCTGTACCGAGAAAATGATCTTTCTCCGCCTCTTCCGCAGCTTTTTTAAGAACGTCGTACTGAAAGGCTTGCGGCGTTTGGACAATCCATAATTGTTCACGGTCTATCGTTTTTTCTACAAGGCCATTAGGCGCTAATTTCATCGTGTCTTTCGCTTTGACACCTGCAATTGCTGCGCCGTGTATATTTGCCTGGCTTACCAACTCCGCAATAACCGCACGACGAATGAAAGGACGCGCTGCATCGTGCACGAGCACAATCCCCGCTTCTGTATGCGCTCGAATACACGCGGCAACACTATATTGGCGCTCTGTGCCACCTTCTACAATTGCCCGTACTTTTGAAATCCCAAAACGTGTCAAAATCGCTTCAATTTCAGGACGTTCTTCCTGTTTCACTGCGAGAATAATGCCTTCGCATGCAGGATCATCTTCAAAAACTTTCAGCGTATGGATAAAAATCGGTTGCGCACCAAGCTTTAAAAAAAGCTTATTATACCCAGCGCCCATTCTTTTTCCACTTCCAGCCGCTGGGATCATAACCGTGTAATTCACTAGCCATCTTCCTCTACTAACTACACATTATTCTTAATGTGAAGCCTCTATTAGTTAACTTTTGACACTTTACCATTTTTAGGTTTTGCAAAAATCATTCGGCCCGCTGACGTCTGAAGGACACTCGTTACAACAACGTCAATGGCGTTACCAATATGGGATCTACCTTCTTCAACAACAATCATAGTTCCGTCATCTAAATAAGCGACACCCTGATTATGCTCTTTTCCGTCCTTAATGACAACGACATGCATTTCTTCCCCAGGAATCACAACGGGTTTGACTGCATTCGCTAAGTCGTTAATATTCAAGACAGCCACCCCGTGTAAATCAGCAACTTTATTTAAGTTGAAATCATTTGTGACCACGAGACCTTTCATATCTTTGGCCAAATGAACAAGTTTTAAATCTACTTCAGCCACATCAGCGAAGTCCTTGTCTGTAATTAAAATCCCTGTACTATTATCCGTTTGAAGCCTTCTGAGTACATCTAGACCTCTTCTACCTTTTGTTCTTTTCAATGTGTCCGATGAATCTGCAATGTGCTGAAGTTCCGTCAGTACGAACTGCAGGACAACTAAAACACCTTCCAAAAACCCAGTGTCAGATATGTCTGCAATGCGTCCATCAATG
>JARIDM010000014.1 GCA_029263945.1 Sporosarcina sp. | reverse complement strand
TGTTGTCAGGTCAACAAAATGTAGGGAGTCAACTGGTCTCTTTAAGTAACCTGATGAATACGTTGTCTACTAGACATGATGGGCTTGTAACTTATGCCAACGATTTACACGGGAAAGCGACTGATATCAGAGATAATTCGAATACGTTTAGTGATAAATGGAACACGAATGTAACGGCAATGGATGCTTTTAATTTAGACATTAAAGACTTTCTTTCAAACACATATGTAGATGGACAAGAGAACGGATATGTCTTTTATAATCTTGTCAATCCGCTAGAAGTGAAAAGTGAATCATCAATAAAAAGTGAAGTAAAAAAAGTACCGCCAGTTATTGTGTTTATCATTTTGTTAGTCAGTAGTTTATTAATCGGCTATTTCACTTATCAATATAGACTAGGATCTTTTGGTACTCAACTAGGCTTGCTAAGTGTATTAACGCTTATTGTAGGCTTAATCATCAGTCTTTACAGTTTGAATATGTATGTGTTAAGGGACGGCCGGGCGATTGAATGGTCCGTGTTTACGGTTCTTTTATTATTTGCAAGTGCCTCTCTCATCTGGGTCGCCTTAAAATTTGGTCAAACCATTGGTTGGTTTGCAAGCATGTTGTTAATGGGCCTTTACATC
Organism: Sporosarcina sp.; assembly: GCA_029263945.1. Classification (GTDB taxonomy): domain Bacteria; phylum Bacillota; class Bacilli; order Bacillales_A; family Planococcaceae; genus Sporosarcina. Next base: position 1,740 of record JARIDM010000014.1, on the reverse strand, counting down.
AGCCCTTTACTCATTCTAGGTGTGCCGGAAATGAAAATGCCAGACTTTTTATCTAATGTCTATCTATCTATTAAATATGAGCCCGATACGCAGTTTGTGTGGGCGGTTGTGATCCTTGTATTTATCTCTAGCGTACTGCTCTTGACATCCTATTTAGTAAGTAAAAAGAAAGTAAATGAAACTTCCATGATGGATGAGTCGTATGAAGGTTAAGATAATTCGTACGTTGCTATTACTCATTTTTGTTAGCTGTATGCTGGCTGATGCGCTTGTATCAGCAGATGACGATGTGGATAAGTTAGAGCCAATTATTTATGAAGAACTGAAGTTTAAAAAAAATACCGATTATCTTCATGACGAAAAGAAAGTAGAAATGAAAAATACAATTCCCATAAAACAATTCGATATTCAGTTTGACGGGAGTAAAAAACTACCAGATCGACCAAATGCAACGTTACTGTTTCAGAATCCTGAAAGAGAAGCAACGAGTACAGTTTCTGTAAAATCAGCAGAAATCGGATTGTTTACAGCTGGAAGTGTTTTGGAAAAGACTGTTGAGCCGATTTCAAATGCTGAAACGAGCCAAACAAATCGTTACTTAATCAGCATTATTTTCGGGGGATTAATCATAGGCAGTTTCATCGTATTAATCACCTTTTTTCTCCCGAAACTAACTACGGAAAACGAGAACAATCATAGAAGAACGAATGGATACGTAAAGGGGTGAGTGACTTGTTAACACATTATTATGCGCTGATGGATAAAAAACGGAAAGATATTGAACGACTCAATAAATGCCGGGGATCTTTGGAGGGAAAACAAGGGGAATTTAATGCCAATGAACCAAAATGTTTAGAGCCAGAACTGACCACAAAAACGTGGCACGGAACGCATGCGACTGAATTTGATGAAATAAGAGAAAGTGGGATTCATACACCCTATGTAGAAATTGCTGGGGCGCAGTTTGCAAAGGTTTATGAAGTGATTGCAGAGAAAATCACTTCACTCCTGGCAGAAATTGAAGCAATCCAACAAACGATTAATCGTATCATTGCCGAACAAACAGCTGCAGCAGCCGCGTCTGCCAAAGCTGCTAGGTAAAATGATACGGATAGAAAGGACAGGAGGGAGAGTTATGTCAACAGAAGTAAAAATGGTTTATGCGGAAGTTGAAACCAAATTAAATGAGATGCAGCAAGTGACAGAAGCACTTAATCCAAAAGCAGAACCACCTATAACAGGGAATGTATTGGATGTGGTTACAAAATTTACAACACTGGCAGAAAATGTAGAGAACCTGTTAACAAATTATCAGCAATTATTAATGAAAAATATTCAGTCTACTGAAAACTCAGTACGTTTTATGCGCGAATCAGATGAACAAATATCGAAAGCTATCGATACAACCTGTTCTGCTCCAACGAAGGTGAGCCAATGAAAGTACTAGATATAACCCCTTTTCAGGAAGGACTTCGTCAAAATATAAGCATGCTTGCGAGGCTTGAAGAAGAAATGCAAGCCATAAAATCTTCTATAGAAAGACTGGTCTCATTTGAAGATGCCTTGAAGGGAACGGGTGGTAATGCCATTCGTTCTTTCTATGCAGAATGTCACCTCCCGTTTCTTCAGTTTTTTTCTTTATTTCAACAAGATTTAACAAATACACTTGAACTAATGGGAGAGGCGCTTAATACCCTAGAACCCCATCCTTTGGGCTTTATCCAAGAAAGTTTTTTAGAA
>JARIDM010000281.1 GCA_029263945.1 Sporosarcina sp. | reverse complement strand
AGTACTGATTTTAAACGTGGTTCCGAATTAACAGCGAATGGGTCTAGTAGGTCGTAGGATATAATTTATGAAGCGCAGTGTTAGAAATTTAGTGTTCAAAAAAAGAAGAGCATGAATGCTCTTCTTTTCTCACCTTTTGAATCATGAAATGCAGTGTACTAAATTATTTTTTTTCTTCTCCCAAAAGAAGTTCTAGCTCTTCCGTTTCTTTTGGATCATCAACATCATGGCCAGGAAGTACTTCAGCTGCATCTCCTAATTCATGGAATGCACGAATTTTCTTATCAATGGCTGCTTTTATTTCTGGATTTTCTACTAAAAATTGCTTAGCATTCTCACGTCCCTGGCCAAGTCGTTCACCTTCATAGGAATACCAAGAACCGCTACGTTGAATAACTTCTGCTTCTGTACCAATATCGATTAGTTCTCCTTCAGAAGAAATCCCTAATCCATAAATAATATCAACTTCAGCAAGTCGGAATGGTGGTGCAACTTTGTTCTTAACAACTCGGACACGCGTTTTGTTCCCGATGATTTCAGTTCCTTGTTTAATCGCTTCACCACGACGCACATCAATGCGAACAGATGCGTAGAACTTCAATGCACGTCCGCCTGGTGTTACTTCTGGGCTACCAAACATAACGCCAACTTTTTCACGAATTTGGTTAATGAAAATTGCATTTGTTTTCGATTTATTAATCGCACCAGATAATTTACGTAGAGCTTGAGACATTAGACGGGCTTGCAATCCAACGTGCGAATCGCCCATTTCTCCTTCTATTTCAGCTTTCGGTACTAGTGCTGCTACAGAGTCAATTACAACAATATCGATTGCACCACTACGAACCAACGCTTCACAAATTTCAAGTGCTTGTTCACCCGTGTCTGGCTGTGATAATAGCAGTTCATCTATGTTAACACCAAGACGTTTTGCATATTCAGGGTCTAATGCATGCTCTGCATCGATGAATGCGGCTGTGCCACCCTCTGCTTGAGCTGCTGCAATCGCATGAAGTGCCACTGTTGTTTTACCAGAACTTTCTGGGCCATAAATTTCTACAACACGACCTCGTGGATATCCACCTACACCGAGTGCAATATCAAGTGCAAGTGATCCACTTGATGTTGTTGAAATTTGACGATCTGTTTTTTCCCCTAACTTCATAACAGAACCCTTACCGAATTGTTTTTCAATTTGTTTTAACGCCATGTCTAAAGCGGCTTTACGATTGCTCAAATCTATTTCCTCCCTCAAACTACTTTCCAGTTTTTCTTTCTGTTTTTAGTATACCTCTTTAATTCCTTTTACACAAGAATAATGCGAACGTTTATTCGACTTTTTAATACAAAACGATATTCTTATTGAGAATAAGCGGTATTCTCCATTTTTAAATGAGAATATCAGCTAAATAAAAATCTTCGAACAATTAACGAGGCCACTGAAAAAGCTGAAATTTCTATAACACAATTGATTTCCGCTCCAATCAATTGGAATGCACAGGAAAAAGAGTTTTTCAGTGCATTCCAATTAACATTTATTGTTAATGATCTAAATTAGAAAGCTCTTGGATTAAATAGTAAAGCGCAAAACGAGCGGATCGTTGTCGATTTGAATTTCGATTCCCCGACAACAACAACTTGTAAGTCTTTGGCTTTTTTCCAGGCAGTGCAATTCCGATCCACACAGTCCCCACTGGAACTCCGTCATGCGGCGTTGGTCCAGCTGCACCTGTTATGCCTACTCCGACATTTGCACTAAACTTACGTTGTACATTAAGTGCCAAGGAAGCAGCACATTCACTACTCACAACCCCATACTCATCTAGCAAGCTTTTCTCAATTTTTAATTGCTCTATTTTAGCTTTTTCGTCGTATACAACTACACCGCCTGCAAGTGCCGAACTTACACCTGGTTGTGTTGCAAATTCCGCCATAAATAAACCTGCAGTTAAACTCTCCGCGGCTGCTAAAGTAAAACCTTGTTGCCCAAGCAGTTCTGCAACTCTAGAGGACAACGTATCATCATCGATACCGTAAATAAATTCGCCAACAATTGATCGAATTTCTTCATCTACTGGATCTATTAAGGCATTTGCCTCTTCTACAGTTGCTGCTTTCGCTGTAATTCGAAGTGTAACAGCTCCCTCAGTTGCAAGTGGCGCAATGGTTGGGTTTGTTTGTTTATCCAAAATAGGTTGGATGCGGTGCTCAAGTTCCGCCTCACCAATGACATAAAACTTCAAAACACGTGAGGTAATTACTTCTTGTTTTCCATTTAACTTTAATAAATAAGGAATGGCTTCATCTGTAAACATAGGGTGCAGTTCATGGGGTGGGCCAGGTAAAAGAATAAAGTGTTTCCCTTCTTTTTCTACCGCCATCCCAGGAGCCATACCTGTCTTATTTTCAAGCACTGTTGCACCTTCAAAAACAAGTGCTTGTTTTTTATTATTATCGGTCATTTTACGGTTTGCACGTTTAAAAAAGTTTTCTATAAACAGAAGGGCTTGGTTATCACTGACAAGTTCTACACCAATATGCGCGGCGATCGTTTCTTTTGTCATGTCATCTTTAGTTGGACCTAGTCCACCAGAGAAAATTAAAATATCAGCACGATTTTCCGCAACCTCAATTACCTCTTTGAGCCTCGCTGGATTGTCCCCTACAACCGTGTGGTAATGAACATCTGCACCAATTTCAGCTAAGCGAGAAGAAATAAAAGAAGCATTTGTATTTGTAATTTGTCCAAGAAGTAATTCTGAACCAACCGCGATTATTTCAACTTTCATAAAACCAACCTTTCTTTACATCGAGTTGAGTAAAACATGTCTGTTTTTATAGAAGTAATCTGCACCAGACCATACCGTGAATAGCAGCGCAATATAAAGCATCATCATACCGAATGGAATACCGATCGATTCAAAATAGATGTTATTTAAGAGCAACGAAATCACCGCAATAATTTGGGCAACTGTTTTAATTTTACCGAGTTGGTTCGCTGCGACTACTTCCCCGCCTCCCGCCAGGATCAAGCGTAGGCCAGTCACCGCAAACTCGCGGCTAATAATAATGATAATAATCCACGCAGGTGCCGAGCCCAATTCTACGAGAATAATGAAGGCCGCAGAAACCAATAACTTATCTGCTAATGGGTCTAAAAATTTCCCCATATTTGTCACAAGATTGTTTTTCCTTGCGATATAACCATCCAGCCAATCTGTTATAGAAGCGATAATGAAAATCATTGCCCCAATGAAATGCTCTGTTTGAATTGTCGTACTTAGTATGACAACATTCCCCATATTAAAATCAATTAACATAAAAATCATGAAAAATGGAATTAGAAGAATCCGTGAAACCGTTATTTTATTAGGTAAATTCATAATTATGTACCTTTCCTTTCAAAGAAAATAGTCATCTTGATAGATGACTATTCCTCTTTTTTGTATTCTATATAAACATTTTGTGTCGTACGTTCGCTTACATACTCAAGCAACTCACCATTAATATAAATCTCAGTTGAAGGCGCACGACCTAACCGAATCCGTATTGTTTCTGCATCCGAAACGTCTAATTTAACAGATTCTCCAGCAGTCATTACGCGGGCGCCATCCGTTCTTTCAACTTGCTTTTCATCCAACACACCAATCCATGAATCTTCCGTTGTTCGAATTTCGAGTTGTAGTTCCTTAGCATTTGTCAATGCGTACGTAACATTCTCGCCTTCAATACTGGTATTTTCTATGGTTTGTTGTTGCTCTTCTTCGATTGGTTCATCCGATTCATCATCAGCTTTTTCCCCATCGTCCGTAACCGAATCATCTGGTTTTTGTTTATCAGGTTTTGCTTGATCTTCAACTTGAATTGGCTTATTGCCGAATTCATGTTCTTCAGATTTAGAGGGGCCAAATTTGGATAAGAATAATACAGCACCAATTATGACAACAATAAACAATGCTACAACAATCTTCGGCATTATCTGATTTAATTGTCCCGTGCTACGCGAACTTCTTCTACTCAGTGTAGGTGCGGCAAGGGGTACTTCTTCCTCTTCAGCATCTTCTTTATTCGCGCTTCCTTTATACAAAGTCAACATTTCATCGGCATCTAAGTCAACAGCTTCTGCATACTGCTTAATAAAAGCACGCACGTAAAATGAACCTGGCATAGATTTGTATTCTTCTTTTTCAATACCTGCCAGATATCTTTTTTGTATTTTTGTTATTTCTTGTAAATCGTCTAACGTGTAGCCTTTTGCTTCTCTCGCCTCTTTTAGGCGACCGCCAAGCTCTGTCACTAAAAACACCTACCCATTCTATATCAAAGGTTAAAGATATCAAATCCACCCATTGCGCCATGATTTGACATCATTTGGTTTTTCTCCATCATTTCGTATGTAATTTCTTGCTCATGATCTGTTCGTAATTCGATAATATAATCAAAGTCCTCAATATTATACTCAGAGTGTTGGACAAAAATATCTGGGTGCTCAACAACTTTTATTGAGGGGATTCTCATCATTTCACGTACCAACTGTAAATGGCGCTCATCCGGCGCTTTTCGAGATACAATTCCATCAAGAATAAAGATGTTATCCTTTGAAAACTCATCCCCAGCAAGTGTATTACGAACAGTTTGTTTAATCATTGTAGAGGAAAGAAAAATCCATTTTTTATTGGCACACACACTCGCAGCAACAACTGATTCTGTTTTCCCTACCCTTGGCATCCCTCTAATGCCAATGAGCTTATGACCTTCTTCTTTGAAGAGTTCCGCCATAAAGTCAACGAGAATGCCAAGTTCATTTCGTAAAAAACGAAATGTTTTACGATTTTCCACATCACGTAAAATATAACGGCCATGCCTGACTGCTAAAATATCACTTAACTTTGGTTCACGAATTTTCTTTATCTTTACCGTATCCATCGTTGAAGCAATTAAAGCAAAACGTTCAATTTGCGCATCGTCTTCTGTTGTTAATAGGAGACCGCGGTGTATTTTCCCCTCTTCTTGCTGATGCCCTCCCGCTACGCTATTAATTGTCACGATATTGACACGTAACATACCGAGTAAAGACGCAATATCCCCGAGAAGTCCTGGACGGTTTACTTGAATTTCGTATTCGAGGTACCATTTCCCCATGCGAAACACCCTTTCCGTTTTAAATAGGACGTTCAAAAATAGACTTAGTTCCATGATAGCTGATTTAATTGATTAAGAAAAGGAAAGAATACGAAATTTGTCGAAGAAATATAGCTCATTTATTTATTTTCAACATTAAATGGAAAGAAAATCAATTCATTTCATAATAGGGTTATACTGCTACACCTCTACAGCATATCGTCGGGTTGGCGTGGCAGAATAAGTTAATTATGCAACTGACTCAAATGATTGGTCTTTTAAATATACCAACCACCATTTACTTTCAAAATTTCTCCAGTCATATAATCTGCTTTCCCACTTAAAAGAAAATTGACTGTATCTGCTACATTTTGGGGTTCTCCTGTTGTCATAAGCGGAATTTCATCAAGGATAAGCTGTTTTTCATCTGCTGGGATAACGTTATTCATGCGCGTCTCAATCCATCCTGGAGCCACTGCATTCACACGGATACCACCAAAAGCTGCTTCTTTTGAATAAGCTTTTACAAATGCATGTTGTGCACCTTTAACTGCAGAATACATCACTTCGCCCGCTGCTCCAGTATTCCCCCATATCGAACCGATAAACACAATATAGGATTGATTAAAACTTCTTAATTGCGCGGAAACAAGGCTGATGAACATCGCTGGATTTTGCACATGGACTTTCCATAAAGCATTCATATCATCAGTTGTTGTCTCAGTGAGTAGCTTATACATGGACTGACCGTTTGCCACGACGACAGCACGTACATGATGAATATGCTTCGCAAGTCCTTGCGCCGCGTCCTCTAGCGTAAAGTCTGCGTGCACAACCGTAAAGCTTTGGTTTGGGTATTTCATGCTTAATTGTGTTTGTAATTTATTAGCCGCTACATCTTGTTGATAATAATGGATATAAAGAGACCAACCACTCGCGGCAAGCTGGTGACAAATTGCTTGACCGATGCCACCCGTTGCCCCAAGCACTACGGCAGTCCCTTTATTCATCGCTCTTTTTAACTGCCGGTACTACTGTAAATACAGTATGCCCAGCTTCATCGCTATATGTGGAGAAGGCTTCTTTTAAATCCGAAAGCTTTATATTCTCAAGAGTTGGCACGACATCGAATAAATTCATCTCATTAAATTTAAAATGGGTAAATTGATTCGCGATAAACTCAATTGAATTTAACGAACGCATAAACTGGCCAATTTTACGTTTGCGTAAAGGTTCAAGCATTTCTTCAGTAATCGACCAGGAAGTGACTTCACTTTGAAGCGTTTGTCGAATGGAAGCTTCAAGGGCTTCTGGATTTTCAGTATCTGACATAATGACGCCAAAACCGAAGCCTTTCTCTACTGAAAAACTATACCCATAAGACTCATCAATTAGCCCTTCATTGTATGCCGTTGTGTAAAATTCAGAAGAACGACCAAATAGGATATCTAACACGAGGTCTGCTGCGAGCTCCAGTTTTAACATCTCATTCCCTTTAAGGTTAGTTTTTGTGCATTTCATGCCGTAGCTTAATTTTGGTTTTGAGACATCCATTTCCAACGTTCTTCTTGGAACTGCTGCGGTCACTGGTTCTTCAGGGAAACTACGCACAATTTCTTCCTGTGGCTTGAAGTTTTTTGTGTTTTGGTTTGCTTTAATAAACGTCATCATTTCTTCTGGTTCAACTGCACCAACAACAAACAAAACCATATTTGAAGGGTGGTAAAACGTTTCATAACACTGATACAAATGAGCTGCAGTAATCTTGTCGATGGATTCGATTGTACCTGCAATGTCAATTCTTACGGGATGTGCATGAAATAAGTTTTCGATCGTTCCAAAATGCAATCTCCAATCAGGCTGGTCATCGTACATCGTAATCTCTTGTCCAATAATGCCTTTTTCTTTTTCTACCGTTTCTTCGGTAAAATAAGGTTCTTGTACAAAATCGAGCAGGACTTCTGTATTTTCGTATAGTTTATCTGTCGCTGAAAAGAGATAGGATGTCCTTGTAAAAGAAGTGAAGGCATTTGCAGAACCACCCAGAGCACTGAATTTCTGAAAAACGTCTCCTTCTTCTTTCTCAAACATTTTATGTTCTAAGAAATGGGCAATTCCGTCCGGAACGGTGACAAGTTCTTTTTGGTTATTCGGAATGAACGTATTGTCCACTGAACCGTAATTCGTTGTAAAGGAGACATACGTTTTCGAAAAACCTTTTTTCGGTAAAATAAAAACATCCAAACCATTTGGTAACGTTTCACTAAACAAGGTTTCTTGTAAATTCTCAAAGTACACTTTATTCATTTTGAGACGCCTCCTTTCCAGATAATAAATAAGTGATTTCTAATTTTATATTTTTCGCCATTTCTTGCACATCTTCTATCGTTACGGCTTCCCAACCACTAATCAGTAAATTGGCAGTGAAGTGTTCATCCATCTCTTTAAATTGATCAAAAATATCAATTTGCGCTCTCGCAGAATCAAATGAACTTGTAATGCTATTTTTTAGCAATGCCTTCGTTTGTTCCATTTCTAAATCGGTAATGTCTCCATTTTGTAACGAAAGTAGCTGTTCTTTAACCAAAGCCACAGCTTTCTCTTCTAATTCTGCGTCAATCCCAGCCATTACATAAAGCAAACCGTAATGGGAAGCATAAGAACTTGATACATAATAAGCCATGCTCTCTTTTTCCCGAACATTCATGAATAATTTACTATGCGCAAACCCACCAAAAACACCATTCATCACTTGCATTTTCATATAATCGGGATGATTAAAAGTGACTGGCGTACTAAAGCCTAAATGTAACTTTCCTTGTTTCATTTCCTGTTGTTCACGAATTTCTGCAATCGCTGTATTGGCAAGTGTTTCATCTGTTTTAAATGCAACTTCTTTACGCGCTGTTCGGGCTTCGAAGTTAAACACAGCTGATAACTTTTCAATCATTTCCTTTTCATCAATATCTCCAACGACATAGATATCGACAAGATCTTCTGCTAGCATCGACCGATACGTTTCACGGAGAGAAGATGGTGTAATCGACGCAACTTCTTCTTCAGTTCCATTAGAACTTGTTGAGATTGGACTATTTGGCTTTAATATTTCAAGCATACGCTTTTGTGCATAACTCGTTTTATTATCATATTGGGAACGGATGCGTTCTGTCACGGACCTTTTTTCACGCGTGACCGTCTCAGCGTCAAACTCACCGTCTACCATATTGGGATTGAAAATCACTGTCTGAATCAATTCAATTGCTTCATTAAGTACACCCGAATCCGCTAAATATTCATCATTCACACATTCTGCGTTAAGCGTGAAGATATGCATATCCCCTCGTTTGGAAACGTCCGTATAAAGTACAGTGCCGTATAGTTCATCTAACTTATTACGAAGTGCACTTTGTGTACGGTACTTACCATTTGAATCTTCTAGTACATTTGCAAGAACTGAACGAGCTGCTGCTACTTTTTCATTTAAGCTTGTTTTCCATTTCACTGAAAAATTCACCGTTTTAAATTGTGCTGATTTTCTTGTATAAAGTGTAACACCATGATTTAATTGCGTTTTATTAAACATTCTAACACCTCTGTTTTTGTTAATATGCTTCATCCTTATCTCACTATACATTTCTTCTTGTCATACGTGCAAAGAAATGTATTTATAAACCAACACGATTTTACAAGTTAAAAAGTTGCCTGAGATCCGTTTAGATCATTCAGGCAACTTTCAAGTTGACGTTTTACTTTTTCACGAAAACATATAAGGCGAATTCTTTTTAACGTTCACCTTTGATGTATGGTTCTCCGTTTGCTTTTGGTGCATTGGCCCTACCAATAAATCCTGCAAGTGCAAGAATCGTCAATACATAAGGTAAAATGTGCAAATATAC
>JARIDM010000219.1 GCA_029263945.1 Sporosarcina sp. | reverse complement strand
GTCGTCGCAAAATCAGGATATTATAAAATTGACTCATGTAAAATAAAAAAGAATGCTTACTTATTTTTCCCATTAGGTCTCGGGGGTACATACATAAATAGATGATGAATCGATTCAGGTTCATTTTTAAATAATAACGAGAATGACTCCCGTGATAAATAAACAACATCATTTTCTTCCATTACTCTTTTCGTCTGATGCTCGTCTAGAACATAAATTTCTTCCATACCTTTTGCTTTTAATGCTCTGAATTTATCATGGGTCAAGGAGGATCTCCCCCAAATGATATGAGGCATCTTATTCATCCTAATCATCCTCTCATTTCATCCTGTTATTTTTTCCTGATGGTTTGCAAAATCTAGTACATAAAAAAACCTACTTTTATTCACCCATTCCAATCAATTTCATAATAGGGTTTTATTGCTCTTCCACCACAACATATAGTCGGGTTGAACCGTTCCCGAACAATATGCTGTGTCATCATCGCAAAATAAAGTCATTATGAAATTGACCCATTCATAGTGAAAATAGACCATTAATTATTTTCTGAATTGTCAATATTAAACAATTATTATTGTACCACAACATTTTTACTAGTTCTACCTTCTTACAAAATCTTTCTTTTTTACATTTAAACAGGTACTTTGAATCATGCTTATTCAAAACACTTTTTCGCCTTGCTTATATCATGTTTTATGGCAGACATCATATAATGGCTATGAAAAGGAGGAATACACAGTTGATTTGTATTCATTGTGGCCACAAACAAGAGTTAGGAAACTTTTGTGGTAAATGCGGTGCAGCACGTTCAGAAGACAACAACGTAACGACAGAACCCCCATTTCCCTCAAGACACGTGCATAAACCGAACCCGACGATTCAATCTATAAAAGACCAAACTAAAAAATATTGGCAATACTTTAATGTACACCTCAAGGCACCTGTCCAACTTTATGAGAAGTATGAACAAGAATTTGTTAATGGTGTAATGAGCATCATCTTATTCTCCATCCTCATTGCTTTATCCTTCTTCTCTTTAATTAGAAATGCTATGAACACGACAGTAGTCGAAAGCTTCTATTCTACGTTTAGTGGAATTTTCATTTTCAGTTGTCTTTCCGTCGGACTTGTCCTCGTAACGTTAACATTAATTAATCATTTCTTTGGTCCGCAATATACTTTTAAATCCATCGTCAGTCTATTCGGTGGCCATTTACCGATAACCATTTTGCTTCTTCTGCTTTCGGTCATATTCATTCTTTTAAAATCGTTGATCATCGGGTTTGTTTTATTATTCATTGCATTTTCCTATACGATTTTCCTTCTTCCCCTTTACTTAATCAGTGCGCTCTTAACAAAACAATCTAGCGGTGGCGATCCTTTTTTCGGCTTTATCCTTTACGTTCTCACCGTTTCTATTTTATTCTCACTGTTCATGACCCTACTGGCTGATACAACGATTGGTCATTTGCTGAATCACCTAGGAAGTTGGCTTTAGCTACACTCACGATTTATGTCGCATCTCCTTTAGCTAATTGGCTGAGGAGTTTTTTTGCATTTCTTCGTTCTCTCAGCATTTTCTCATCTTCTTCTCAGGAAACTCACAATCTAATCCTCTATAATAGAAGATAGATTGAGTGAGGTGATGACATGGCCATAGAAATATTTAGTCGACGTGAACAGAAGTACTTAATTACACGCCGTCAATACGTAGAACTCGTGGAGCGCATTACCCCTTATATGCGCTATGATAAATACGGCATGGATGGACGTTATTCGATTACGAGTTTATATTTTGAGAATGCAAAGCAAGACATTTATTTTGAAACAAAAAATAAATTAAAATATCGCCAGAAACTTAGACTACGCGTATATGGCGATACGGATATAAACGGAACTGCTTTTTTTGAAGTCAAACAAAAACACAAAAAAGTTGTCAATAAAAGACGTCTTGTTCTACCTTTAGCAGAAGCGTATCGCTACTTGAATGCAGAACAAGAAGTAGATCTATCTTCTTATCAAACTTCAAATCCTCAAGTGCTAAGAGAAATAGACCACTTTAGAAAACTCTACCAACTACAACCTGAAATGATCGTTAGCTACGATCGACACGCTTTTCACGGCGTAACAGATCCTGAACTTCGTATTACATTCGATTTGAATTTAAAATGCAGAAGTCATGATTTGGCGCTGGAACATGGCCCTTACGGAAAAAACTTTATAGACGAGGACCTTGTTGTACTTGAGGTTAAAGTAAACCATAGTGTTCCTCTTTGGTTAGCACGTAATTTACAAGAACTTAACTGTGAACAACGGAGTGCGTCAAAGTTTTGCACAAGCACTGAACTCTTACATGAAGCGTTAGATCATGAAAGTTTAGGAATGGAAACACCACTAATTGGAGGCGGAATGGATGGAACAATTAAGCAACTTATTTAACGTTAGCGGGGCAACAGGAGAACCAACAATTTGGATGAGTATCTTAGCAATGGCACTTGCTGCAGTACTCAGTTTAATTATTACAAAGGTCTATCAAATCACATTTACAGGCGAACGTTATTCACAAGCATTTGTACATACGATAGTGATGATGAGTGTTGTTGTATCTGTTGTGATGAATGTCGTAAGCGGAAATGCAGGCGTTGCATTTGGTTTATTCGCAGTTTTCTCGCTCATTCGTTTTAGAAGTGCAGTTACCAACGCTAAAGATATTGCGTATATTTTCTTTGGACTTTGTGTTGGGATGACGAGTGGTTTATTTCAATTTGAACTTGCCATTGTCCTCACTTTATTCGCAAGTCTTGTATTTTACTTACTCTTTAAAGTAGACTATGGTGCTGGAAAAGATACACAAATTTTAAAAGTTACTGTGCCTGAAAACTTGAACCACGAGAACTTATTCGATGACATTCTAGTTGAAAAGACGGATAGCTACAAACTGCGTCAAGTAGAAACAACGAATCTAGGAACGATGATTTTATACACATTCTCAATTCGTAGTAAAGTAGACACTGTCGATCAAGAGCTTCTGAATCTAATCAGAGAACGCAATGCTAACTTAAAGGTCTCCCTTTCTTACCTCGAGTTAAGAGACTGAAAAACATCTTTTGAAAGTCTTCCATTTATGGGAGACTTTTTTTATTTTACACATCGCCCCCCTGCACGAGCGGTTTATTACTTCATTTAAGACAAGTTTACAGGAAAATGTTTCGACAAGATTCGTCATACTTAATTTCCGTGGATAACTTTACACACATTATACCGCCTGACAACGTTCACTTCTAACACATTATAAACAAGTTAAGCACAAGTTATCCACTTCGCCTGTGGACAAAGGAACGGTTGTTCTACCAGGTTTTATTTGATAGATTAAATACATAACGAAATTATTGTTGCATATATGACAAGTGATTGAACAATATGATTCATCATTACAAATTTTGAAAGGAATG
>JARIDM010000267.1 GCA_029263945.1 Sporosarcina sp. | reverse complement strand
CCATCCCTACGCCACCAGCTAAACAGTTAGCCGATAGTATAAACCCAAGTGTTAGCGCTTCTTTATAGGAAATAATGTAGTTTCGATCTACATCGATGCATGCTGGATTTTCTAAAGATGCTTGTTTCTGCCTGGCAAAAGGAACAAACATCCATCCCCCCACCAAGCAAAGCAGCAAGCTGCCTAATACATTTGCAGCATCAACTGACAAATAGGCACTAATTGAACCGCCAGCAATGACAGCAAAAAAAGTGACCCACATAGAGACAGCCGCAATGACCAAATTTGAGGTGAACGGAATCTTTGTTTTTTTCATTCCGTACGCTAGGCCGATGCCTAGGTTATCCAAATTAGCCGCAATCCCAATTACAATAATCGTCATCCACTGCATACAATCCACCCACTACTCTTTTAACTTGTTTCTACAATCATATGCAAGAAGATGAGTAGGGGGAACACCATCGCCCGTACCAAGTACAGTTTGTAATGATGATGCTCATGTATACAATTTTCTTAATGAATCTATAATCGATGTAATCTTGTACATAACTTCTATATTAATCTTCTATTTCAGGATCGATGTCGGCGAAAATTTGATAGCCAGCTGTCCAGTACTTTTCGAGCCACCCAATCACCTGAAATATATCATCCCCTTGTGCCGCTGCTTTTTCTTTTAAACTACCTGCTTCATTCAACTTTCCTATACAGTAGATTGGATCTGGGAAAGCTTCAAACCATTCTTTTTCGTACGTTTCTAATGGATCTGTATACCACATGCCATCATCGACAGGCAGCATCTTGGGCCAATCCAATCCTAAACCAACATCCTCCACCACTTCTCTTAAAAGGATTGCCGTATTGAAATCCATGTCATAAGTTGCAACATCTTTTGTTTCATCCGCAAATTGGATGCGGTATTCAGTTGGATTTTCTTTACTTAGCATCTTTTGAAAAATAGATACTTTTGGAGTCGTATCAACAAAGCCATAATTGCGTAGCGCATTTAACCTGACTTGGTCCGCATATTGCATCCTTTCCATGTCAATGTCATTTTCGACTCGTCTTCTGATCATTTTATCTAATTCTGTTTGCTCAGCAACTGATAACTTTGACACAAGTTCTTTTTTACGTAACTTGGGAATCGCTATAGCCATATGTCTTTCCTCTTCTATATTCAAGGTAAAACCTCCATAAGTAAAATTTAACTTTCTTTGTTATTCGACAAATGATTGAATAGTCCTTCACAATTTCTCGAACAAAAAGCATCCCTAGAATTCCCTTCTAAGAATGCTTTTCCACCTCTATTCAATTAATTTCAACCTAAGGTTTTATTGTTATCACACCACAATAACCTATAGTCGAGTTCAGTCACGCTCAAGTGAAAGGTTGCCTCTTAGAAGTTGCTCAAGGGCAAAATGACGTTGACTCAATGAAATAAGTCTTCAAAATAGACGACACTGCTTTTTGATTCCCCAACTTCTCTTTCAATCCAGTTCATTTGGATAAATATTTCCATCAACTGTTTATATCGTCCACCATGAGTTGTCGACCATTCAAGTGCGACAACCCCTTCATAAAGAACCACCATTTCCTCCATTAACTGCTTTGCTTCAATCGTTTGTTGATCAGATGCCAACTTAGAAAATGCTGTAAGGTTCCTTGTCACTTTAACCAAGACGTTCGTCAAAATGTTTTTCCACTTACTTTCTGGTAAATTTGTTAAACGCGCTGTTAATTCGGCAATAAATAACGTGTGTGCATCGTATTTATTCACCAAACGAACGAGCTCCATCCCCAAAATGTTGGCAGTTCCTTCCCATACTGTCAGCACTTGTGCATCTCTTAGGAGACGTGGTGTGACAAAATCCTCAATATAGCCATTTCCACCATGCATCTCAATTGCTTCATGTGTAAAATGAATGGCCTGTTCCGCCGCTTCTTTTTTCAGCAAAGCAATTTTTAAACGGTTCAAGATAATTTCCTGATCTGTCGCGTTCCCTGCAGTTACTTTATCGTATCCATTCGCCATATCAAATACAGTCACTAGCTCAATTTCCAGTTTTGCTTTTAGTGTTGATAGCGTTTCACGGATCATTGGAAAGGCTGTTAATCGTTGTCCAAATGCGTTGCGACGTTCTGCGTACATAGTTGCTTCGTTTAACGCACGACGCATAATTCCAAGCGAGGCCACCGCATTACAAATACGCGATAAGTTCAATGCTTCCATCATGTAATAGAATCCCTTGGTTGGATCACCAACAAGATAGGCCTTTGCACCGTCAAACTCCACTTCACCAGACGGCACAGCACGAACACCGAGTTTATCTTTTAATCGACGAACTTGAATGCCGTTTAGTGTTCCGTCCTCTTTATGCCACGGGACAGCGAATAAACTTAACCCACGCGAACCACTCATTGCGTCTTCTTTTCTTGCAAGCACCATCGCGACACCGCACATCCCGACGTTTGAAGCAAAATACTTTTCTCCGTATAACCTGTAGTTTTCGCCATCTGCAACAGCTTCAACAAGATTGGCTCCGACATCAGAACCGCCTTGTCTTTCCGTTAAAAAAGTTGCGCCTTCAAATAAAGGGATGTCTCCTGTTGCACACACATGCGGTAAAAACTTTTCTCGTACTTCATCACTCGCATAGTGGTCGAGTAAATAAGCAGTCGCCTGTGTTAACGTTACTGGACAGTGGAAGCCTGGCTCCGCTTGTGACAATAAATAGCCCTGTGCAAAGCTGTAAACATAATTTCCTTTGTGACCAAGTTCGGGAATTTCTTTATGCACATAGCCTACAATCCCCGTTTGATAAGTTTCTGCAACGGTTTTTTTATAGCCTTCATTAACCCAGATAGTCGAAACATCGTCCCCATATTGGTCATACTTTTCCAATCGAGGTTGGCCTTCCCGGTCTGTATGACGTGCACGTTCGTCAATTTCATTCGCGACTAACTTTCCAAATGACATTAGTTCTTTATGCGCGTAATTATAAAATTCTTCTGAGAGTGTTTCTTTTAAAAGAATTTGTAAGGTCTCGTCTCCTTCAAAAAAGTTCAGCAATGCTTCTTTTTCAGCTTGTTGTAAGACCACTTGTATCCCTCTCCCTTAACGGCTGTTTTAATATTTTGCCAGACGTATTGCGTGGCAATGCCTCAACTTGTTCAAATAGACGTGGGACTTTATAATCCGCTAACTGAGCTGCTGCAAATGATTTAATCGTATTTATATCTAGCGGTTCACTCGCTGCAAAATAAGCTTTGACCGTTTCCCCCCACTCGGGATGTGGCACACCTACGACCGCAACTTCATGAATTGTTGGATGCGTAAGAAGAACTTCTTCGACTTCTTTCGGATAGATATTAACGCCCCCAGAAATGATTAAATCCTTTTTCCGATCAACCACCCAGATAAATCCATCCTCATCGACTTT
This sequence comes from Sporosarcina sp., assembly GCA_029263945.1. Lineage (GTDB taxonomy): Bacteria > Bacillota > Bacilli > Bacillales_A > Planococcaceae > Sporosarcina. The sequence continues at coordinate 2,680 of JARIDM010000267.1, read as the reverse complement.
TGCTAAATCCCCTGTTTTAAGCCAGTCACCACTAAACGTTTCTTTTGTCGCTTCCTCGTTATTATAGTAACCAATCATATTGCCTTCCCCGCGCAAGTAAATCTCACCAACTTCACCTGGTTGAACTGCTTCTCCGTATTCATTCGCAATCATAACTTCAGCATGGAGCGCTGCCCGTTTCCCGATACTGCCTGCTTTTGTTGCGTGCTCTGGACCAGTTAACACTGTCCCATTTGGACCTGCTTCTGTCAGGCCATATACGCAAACAAGGTTATCTGTTTTAAATTGCTGCTGGACAAATTCAACTTCTGGTTTTGATAAAGGTGCACCGCCGTAAATCCACCATTTCATCGACGATAGATCTGTCTGCTCCATTTTCGGATGCTTTGCTGTTAACAAATAAGCAACTGGTGCGCCAAAGAAATGCGTCGTTTTTTCTTGTTCCACCGTTTCCAGTAAAAGTTTAGGTGTAAATGTAGGCGTTAGTACTGCAGTTGCCCCCACTACAAGACCTGCTAAGAAAAACAAATGAAGCGGTGCAGAATGACTAAGTGGCATCATCAAGAGCAGTCGGCTTTCAGGTTTCATCTCCATTTCGATACAAATCATTTGTGCGACTGTCAAAATATTTTTGTAGCTAAACAAGACACCTTTTGGTTTACCTGTTGTTCCTGATGTGTACAAAATCGTTGAATGCGCTGATTCTGGTAAATTACATTCAATTGGCGTATTATCGTCCACAAGCAAAGAATTGAAGGCGAGCCAATTTTTAGTTGCCTCTCCTGTTTTGATGCGTAAAGTTTTGGTTGATAACTTTTCCACCGCCCCAAACAATAACTCATGCGCAATGAATATTTTCGCTTCAGAATTCTCTAAAACATATTCAACTTCAGAAACCGTCATTTTTGCATTGATGGGTACAACGATTGCACCGATTCGTTGAACTGCAAAATAAGCGATGACAAATTCAGGTACGTTCGGCATGTAAACAACTGCTTTGTCTCCTTCCGTAATCCCGTTTTGTAGAAGACCCTGTGCAAACCGGTTCACCAATTGGTCTAGTGTTTCATACGTATACCGATTCCCCATTCCGATAACCGCTTCTGTTTGTGGATACTTTCTTGCGTTAATTGCCAACAATTGTGAACTGTTCAACTTTGATTTCCCCCTTATTGTTGTTTTAATTTCCCTTCGAATTCAACAAGCAACTGTTCCATTTCCTCTTTCATTTCTTGTAGTTCTTGGATTTTTCCCTCGACTTGTAAAATTTTCTCTTGCCCAAACGATACGGTTCTTTGTAATTGCTGTTTACCTGTTCGATCTTTATCAATTAGCAGAATCATCTCCTTAATCTCATCGAGTGTGAAGCCGTATTTCTTCCCCCGAACGATAAGCTTCATTTTAACGACTTCTGATTTTGGGTAAATTCTTTTATTACCTACTGTTCTTTCCGGCTTCAATAATCCCAACTCTTCATAGTAACGGATGGTACGAGTCGTCACATTGTATGCTTGAGCAAGTGCAGTAATATCCTTCACAGCAACCTCCTATTATTATTTGAATATTCAACCGATCCGATCGAACGATATCCTCACTTTACCATTGACGTTAACGTTAAGTGCAACCCTTTTTTAAACGTTGGCGAGCATTTTTAATTTTTCAAAATAAAACCTATGGATCTAACTGCGATCTTTCAAAATTGCCAAATGTACAAAACAGAAAAAGAGACTATAACCATAATGGTCTTAGCCTCTTCATTGTTGCTGCTAAACGGACGAATTTGCAGGTTAGACTTATTCTCATAGGAGAGAAATTATAATGATCCACCAATTTTGGGATAGCTTAATGATTTACAAATACGAATAACGCAAGTAAACCGACAACGAAAACTGTACCCATTAACGCGAGGACATTCAAAACTTTAGTTGTTTTTGTGTTAAAGATTTTGTGAAGTACAAAATATACGCTTATTCCAATTGCGCCGCCAAGCGTATTTCCGATTAAATCGGTAACATCTGTTCCGCCAATCGAAAAGATATATTGGATCATTTCAAACGATAAGCTCAGCCCCGCAATAGCAATGCCATCAAGGTTAGTAATAATCCTTCTCCAAAATTTAACGTTATGATTATCCATTTTTACGCTCGGATGTAATTATTTTTCACTATTTTCCATATCGTCTTCTAGCAAATAGCCATACTTTTGATTAACTATATAATTGACTGTTTCGTTTTTTCTGTATGGATCTATTGTGGACGTTTCACTCAAGTTGGTGAATTTTTCTTCCACTGCCCTATCAGCAATTTTTCGCAGTAAAATCTCTGGTTTGAAAATTTTAATATTTACTCGAATGTATTTCTGGTCTCGTTTGGTCTCATCTAGAATTTTAATTTCATTATAACCAGGTTGCCAATCAATGATATTTTCATAAAATACTTGGTGTTCTTTATTTCCAGTGCTCATAATAAAATACTCAGTATTCTCTTCATAAGAAATATTAAGTGAGTGCCTTAATAGGAGCGTCACACCTAAAAGTATAAGTGCAAAACAACCAAATACAAGTGCCATTTCCGTCTCTTTCATTACAAATCCTAAGATTGTAAAAAGACCAGCTATAAAAAGTCAAGTGGGGAAATAAAATAATTGTAGTTGCTTTTTAGAAATGATGGTATTTATAAGT
>JARIDM010000191.1 GCA_029263945.1 Sporosarcina sp. | reverse complement strand
CACTCAATCCTTTAGAAAATGCTGTGGAAGCACCTACTGCCACTGCATGTAGTAATGCACTTTTAGTCGTTTCATCTGCTAATCTCTTCCCTAAAAATGTTGCAAGCAGTGAATCTCCAGAACAGGCTGTGTTTACTACTTTTCCCTGTGGTGACGAAGCTTTGAGTACTTCTTCTTCAGAAAAGTAAAGTGCCCCCTCTTTTCCCCTTGAAATAATTACTTGTTGTGCACCAAGTTGCAGAAGTTCTTTCCCACAATCAATGAGTTCTTCTTCTGAAAGCGGTTGCTTTTTATTCAAAATATCAGCAACCTCTTCCTCGTTGGGTTTCAATAAAAAAGGCTTATATTTTAATGTATCTACAACCGTTTTGACGCTCGTATCTAGTACTAATCGAATATCTTGTTCGGTACAAACCTTCGCAATGTCTACAATAATTGAATCTGATACACCTTTTGGTAAGCTTCCCGACAATACAAGGGTATTTCCCTTAGGAATTGCTTTAATTTTATCCAATAACAACGTTTGCTCAGCTTGTTGAATAAAGGGGCCTTGGTTGACAATTTTATATTCTTGCGCGGAGTTTATAAATACATTGACCCGAGTAATGCCATCTACTTCGACGAAATCAGTAGGGATATCCATCTTCTGAAGCGAGTCTTCAATGTATTTACCTGTAAATCCAGCAATAAACCCTAAAGCCACACTGTCAATACCCAAACGCTTAAGCATAATCGATACGTTGACACCTTTACCGTTTGCTTGGTATTCTTCGTCAGATGTTCGGTTTACAGTATCTGGTTTTAATTCATCCAATTCCACATATAAGTCAATTGCAGTATTCATTGTACATGTGTATATCACGCCTTCACCTTCCTTCTGTTTTCCTTGAATTAAGTATCGCATATCTAATCATGAAAATGTTTTCAGAATATGTAAAGGCATTTCAAAATCAAAAAAAGCTTTCTAACATCGTTTTGTCAGAAAGCTTTTTTCTATCTATTTGTTCTAATCACGTATGCATCTAATAAAATTCGTGCGATGACATTTAATGAAAGTCTGGACCTAACTTCATATTCTGGGAATAATGATTGGTCACTTTTATAGCCTAATAGCGTGATATCAGAAAGATTACTCAATGATGAGTCAAGATTTGTTGTGAGCGAAATCGTCGTTACTTGTCTCATTCTTAGATTTTGACAAGCTTCAACAAGTTCTTTCGTCTCTCCACTCAATGAAATAAAAATAGCCAGTTCATTTGATTTTATTTTTTGGGATTTTATCCGAATAATATTGGGATCATCATGACTTTCACAAGATTTATCGGTTAATTGGAGCTTAATCATCATTTCTTTAGCAATCATTTCAGAAAAGCCACGACCAAAAATATAAATCTTTTTAGCATCATGCATTTTTTGTACAATATCCTCGATTTGACCGATACTTTGAAGCTGAATCGTTCTAAAAACCTCTTCTTCGTTTTTCTTAATGGCTTTCTTGATATCTACGTCTATATCCCGAAGCTGATCATCATAATCCACCATTTTTTCATTTTGCATGAGTCTATACTTAAAGGATGTGTAGCCATCATATCCTATTTTCTTCATCAATCTTACAATCGTTGCGGTGGATACGGTCGCACGTTCACTCAGTGTAACGATAGACATCGTCGCAATTTCATCAATGTTTTGATGAATATACTCAAGCAAAAAACGTTCCGTTGGACTTAATGATGCGTATGTTTGTGTCGGAATGTCAAATAGTGGTTTATTCATTCATCTAGCCCCTTTTAAAAGTTCTCTCTTTATTTTAACATATCCTACTCTTTTCATTGGCGCTAGTTCTCATGTTTTTTCAAAAGAATTACGGGTGAGCCGTTTATTCAGCACATCACAACGACCTGATAAGGCGTCGTCTGCGCAGGAATACTCCTTGTCGTCGGTCCGTAAAGAACAATGAGATCCCGATTTGCGAGTGATCCTGTGAATCGTTGGCCATTCTCCAATACAACAACTGTTTGAGGCCCTATCATTAATTGTAAATCATGATTTTGGCTCATCAGCTGGCGATTGAAATGGTCAACTGTTACGAAGTAATTAGTGGATTCTTTTGCAATCACAAGCGCTCGGTATTGAGGTGGATAAATCATTACCGCTGGGGCATTCCCATCATAAAAACCCGTGACTCGGTCCCCTACGTTAATCATCGTATGTTCAACGAAATAGGTTGTCGGCTCTACAACAAAATTAACGATTTGCCCATTTCCTCCATTGACGGAAAATAGCTTATAGCAACCGTCATCATTTGGATTTACGCCGGTTGGAAAATCATCAATCCTTGTAACAACACCGTTAAAAGATTGTACGTTCATCTTCTTCCCTCCTAAAAAATATACACGTTCTAGATTATGCAAACGACTCAGAGAATGTAATTCTATCGTACGTGCATTTCCAAAAAAATATCGAGTTTTTTAAGATATGTTTCCCCAGCGACAGCGAACGCTTCTCCGTGATTTGCATTAGGGACAAGTAAAATTTCCGACTCAGTTCGTGTACGTGCACGCAAGTCTTTGGCCATCTCTACGGGTACAAAAGTGTCTTCTTCTCCGTGAATATATAAAATTGGTAATGTTGCCCGTTCTACAGCTTTTTTCGTACTCGCTTCCCTAAATGAAAAACCAGCTCTCACTTTCGTTAATACGCTTGTACTATCCAAGAGTGGAAATGCAGGTAGATGAAACATACGCTTCATTTGATATGCGAATAATTGATAGACGGATGCATACGGACTATCCGCAACAATCGCTTGAACTTGCTTGGGTAATGATGCTTCTCCGCTTGCCATCAGCACTGTTGCCGCCCCCATCGATAATCCATGATAGACAATCTCCGTATCTGTTCCAAATTTATCTACGAGAAGGGTTGTCCAATCTATTAAATCTAGTCGATCCTGCCACCCAAAACCGTAATAATCCCCTTGACTTTTCCCATGTCCACGCGCATCTGGCATGAAAAGGTTGTAACCTAAATCAGTATAGTAATGTTGCCCAAATAACCCCATTTGTTTTGCATTCCCTAAGTAACCGTGTGTAAGAATGACTACTTTATTCGTCGGTTTCGATGCAGGTAAATAATAACCAGACAGCAGTAGGCCATCATGTGATGTTAATGTAAGGTCTTCAAATTCTTGACCACGAACCCAGTCAATCCAGTCACCATTCAAGTACAAATCCATCGAGTCATCGGCTACTTGTAGATCTGCATTGTTTTCTAAAAAGGGTTTTGGCCCTCTTTTAATTGCGAGTTCATAAAAAAAGAAACTCCCTATGATTTGTGAAATTACGAATAAACTAAGTAGAACAATGCCCGCCTTTTTCCAATTCATTTTAATCATTCTCATTCCCTTTTTTCGTTGATCTTTTAACTTCCATTATATTAAAGAAACGAGAAAAATGTAAGAATCCAAGTTTTAGAAATT
>JARIDM010000174.1 GCA_029263945.1 Sporosarcina sp. | reverse complement strand
TAACGACATGAAAACCGCCGATAGCGACTAGGAAAGTGCTGATAACACAAATAAAAACGTGTGAAACCAAGGGTTTTGTCCCAGCCACTTTATGATGCGCAAAAAAAAAGCCTATGATACACGTTCAACTGATTACGCTTACACATTCAGTTTTCTTTAGGACTCCATCTGCATATGGTGGTAAAAAGGAGTGATTGTGTGAGGTTTTCAGAAATTCAAAGAAAAGAAGTGATTGATGCATCGAAAGGTTCTTTTCTCGGGTATGTTCAAGATGCAACGATTGATATTGACAGTGGGAAAGTGGAATCGCTCCATATTAGCGGTGGTGACCGGGCACTCTTTTTTGATTCGAAGAAGAGTGATTTGAAAAAAGTACGTCTAGCAGATATTTCGATTATCGGAAAAGATATCGTACTTGTTCGTAAAAAAGAACGTGAAGAATGACTTTCTGTTGATATGTATCGGGTTGCTTGCTACAATAGAGGGAAAGATATATGAAAAGTAGTGATGAGAATGAGCAAATTATAACATCGTATACAAATAATAGAAGAGACAATTCAAGCAACTTGTGACCAGGTTGGTCGAAATCGTTCTGACATTCATGTCGTCGCTGTTACAAAAAGCGTTTCTTCTGCTCGCGCCCAACATGTCATTGAAGCAGGTATTAACCATCTCGGGGAAAACCGGCCAGAAGGATTGAGTGAAAAACGCCAAGCAATTTCTGGAAATGTAACTTGGCATTATATAGGAAATCTCCAAAGTAGAAAAGTTCGCGATGTGATCAATGAAATTGGCTATATTCACTCGCTAAGTAGAGTGAGCATTGCAAAAGAAATACAAAAACGCGCAACAGAAATCGTGAATTGTTTTGTTCAGGTAAATGTCTCTGGTGAAGCTTCTAAATCAGGTGTAACCCCAGAAGATTTAATAGAATTTATTAACGAACTTGCTGTTTATGATAAAATTCGCGTAGTTGGCCTGATGACAATGGCCCCGAATATAGAGGACGAGCAAATCGTTCGTTCAGTATTTAAAACGACGCGTGACTTACGTGATCAAATTAAAGCATTAGATTATGCACATGCGCCGTGTACAGAGTTATCGATGGGTATGTCCAATGATTACAGAATCGCCATTGAAGAAGGTGCGACTTACTTGCGTATCGGGACAGCACTTGTTGGCGAAGAAAGCGAGGAAAACGAATGAGTATTAAAAACAAATTCCAAAACTGGTTTTATCTCGACGAAGAAGAACAAGCAATGGAGACCCAAAAACGAGAACAACCTCGCGTGGAGCAGCCAGTTGTACAAGAACAGTCGCGCCCACGTCGTACAAAATCACATAAGCCACAAGCTGTCAGGGAAGAAAATTCATCCGCTCGTGTCGTTAGTTTACAAAGTGCTCAAAAATCTTCCAAGGTTGTGCTTGTTGAACCACGTGTTTATGCTGAGGCGCAAGATATATCTGAACAACTTAAAAATAAAAGAGCCGTTGTTGTAAATTTACAAAGGATTGAACGCGACCAAGGCATCCGAATTATCGATTTCCTAAGCGGAACGGTTTATGCACTTGGTGGAGACATTCAGCGAATCGGGACAGATATTTTCCTCTGTGTACCGGACAATGTGGAAGTTGATGGTGCGATATCCGATTATTTTGACCAATAATGAAAGAGTGATTTTCTCTTTTAAACAGAATCTGAATGAGGTGTAGATTTTCTAATGATCCAATTACTTTTCAATTTGCGTGATGTCATCATGTACGCAATCTCTATTTATAGCATTTTACTTGTTATTTACATTTTAATGTCCTGGATTCCTTCACTACGCGAAACAGGATTTGGCCGTTTTATAGGCAAAATTGTAGAACCGTATTTATCGTTTTTTAGAAGTTTCATCCCCCCATTAGGCATGATCGATTTTTCACCGATTATTGCGATTTTTGCACTTCGTTTTATTTCTGATGGTATATACACTTTGATCACAATGCTAATTAAGTTTTTATTATAAAATGTTAAGTCCTCACTGCTGTGGGGATTTTTATTTAAGGAGAAAAAGTAGTCATGGATGCTATTACGCAACATTTTAGAAAAGATGAGCAGCCCTTTATAGAATTGGTACTTGGCTGGATAAGAGAAGTTGAGAATTCCTATGCGCCTAAATTGACGGATTTTTTAAATCCGCGTGAACGCTTTATTGTCCAATCGTTAACAGGTGGATCAGATATACGCGTTGATGCCTACGGTGCATATGACAATGCTGAACGTATGCGTGTCCTTCTTTATCCGGATTATTATGTGCCAGCGCAAAATGATTATGCAGTAACAGTCTTCACCTTGAATTATGCCTCTAAATTTGTCACCCTCAAACATAAGGATGTGCTAGGCTCACTTATGTCACTTGGACTTGGACGTCCAAAGTTTGGGGATATTAAAATAGACGAAGAGCGTGTGCAGTTTGCTGTGGTCAGTGAATTAAAGGATTATCTATTTGCGAACTTAACTTCAATTGGAAAATCGAAAGTGTCGATCACGGAAGTTACGGCAAAAGAAGCGTTGATTTCATTGACAGAAACTTGGTCAGAAGAGTTATATATTGTAAGTTCAATGCGTTTGGATGCAGTCCTCGCAGCACTACTAGGTCTCGCTAGGCAAAAGGCGGTCGCGCTTATACGCGGTGACAAAGTTCAAGTGAATTGGACGTCGCAAAATGAGCCTGCATTGGAACTTTACGAAGAAGATATATTGTCAATTCGCGGTTTCGGTCGCTATAAAGTGATTGCAATAGAAGGTCGAACAAAGAAAGATAAAGTACGTCTATTAACTGGGAAATTAGAATGAGCTTTCTTAACGAATGTGCGTTTAATATGAATTTCTATTTGCAAAGACGAGAAATATAGAAAAATACTGTTTTTGGACGTAATTATATGTATAATGAACCTAATATGTAAGAGGAGGTAATATTAAATGGCACTATCACCACTTGATATACATAATAAGGAGTTTAGCAATAAATGGCAGGGTTATGATAAAGATGAAGTTAATGAATTCCTAGAGCAAATCTTAAAAGATTACGAGAATATACTCGAAGAAAATAAAAGCTTACAAGGTGATTTAAAACAAACGAAAGAACAAATTACTCATTTTAATTTGATAGAAGATGCCCTTCAAAAGTCTATCCTTACAGCTCAAGAAGCTGCTGAAGATGTGCGTCGAAATTCAATGAAAGAATCGAAGTTAATTATTAAAGAAGCAGAAAAAAATGCGGACCGAATTGTTAACGAGGCATTGTCACGTGCTCAAAAAGTTACTGTAGAAATTGAAGACTTGAAAAAACAATCAAAAGTATTCCGCAACCGATTTAGAATGCTTATTGAGGCACAACTCGATTTAGTGAATACAGATGACTGGGAAAATTTATTAGAGTATGAAATTAATGCTGAAGATTTACATGAGATTGCACACGAAGGATAATTTTCGTTATCCTTTACTTGACTGACTTTCATTTCACATTTATACTAATGTGCATCTAAGAAAAATATGAATAGCGTTGAAGGAGACAGTATTTTCCAGCGTTTTGCAAAGCGAATTGGGGACGGTGTAAGCCCAGTCAATTAATGCGGAAAAGAAAATCACTCTGGAGCTGGATTTTGTGCACGTAGCAAAATCCCGGTTAACCCTCCGTTATGGTGTCTAAGCGGTGGCTTACTAGGTAAGCGACAAGTTAGGGTGGTATCGCGAGTTTATTCCTCGTCCCTTTTTTAGGGATGGGGGATTTTTTTTATTTCAAAAGGAGGAATATTAATGGATTATAAAGATACGTTACTGATGCCGAAAACAGATTTTCCAATGAGAGGGAATTTACCAAAAAGAGAACCTGAAATGCAAGCGAAGTGGGCGGAACAGGATATTTATAAAAAAGTACAAGAACGTACGAAAAACCGTCCAACTTTCATCCTGCATGATGGTCCTCCTTATGCAAACGGTGACCTTCATATGGGACATGCACTGAATAAAGTGTTAAAAGATATGATTGTTCGACATAAATCGATGACAGGGTATCATGCACCGTATGTTCCAGGATGGGACACACACGGTTTACCAATTGAGCAAGCACTCGTCAATACAGGGGTTAAGCGTCAAGATTACACCATTGCTGAGTTCCGTAAAATGTGTGAAGAGTATGCGTATAAACAAATTGATGGTCAGCGTACTCAGTTTAAACGTATTGGTGTTCGCGGTGATTGGGATAATCCTTACATTACATTGAAGCCTGAATATGAAGCAAGACAAATTAAAGTATTTGGAGAAATGGCAAGAAAAGGCTATATCTATAAAGGATTGAAGCCTGTTTACTGGTCACCTTCTAGTGAATCAGCATTAGCTGAAGCTGAAATTGAGTACCAAGATAAAAAGTCAGCCTCTATTTATGTTGGATTCCCTGTGAAAGACGGCCTAGGCGTTGTAGAAGAAGATGTGAAGTTCTTAATTTGGACGACGACGCCTTGGACAATTCCGGCTAACCTTGGGATTTCCGTACATCCAGATTTTAACTATGTGATTGTAAAAGTAAAAGAAGATAAGTTCTTAATCGCACAAGATTTGCTTGAATTTGTTGCAAAAGAACTTGAATGGGAAGACTATTCAATCGTAAGTGAAATGAAAGGTGCAGCGCTTGACCGTGTTGTCGCGAAGCATCCTTTATATGAACGCGATTCACTTGTAATGCTCGGTGAACATGTAACGATCGATGCTGGAACGGGTTGCGTTCATACAGCGCCAGGCCACGGGGAAGATGACTTCTACGTTTCTAAAGCATATGGCATTGATGCATTAAGTCCTGTTGATAATAAAGGAATGATGACAGACGAAGCACCTGGTTTCGAAGGTCTGTTTTATGATGATGCAAACAAAGCTGTTACAGAAGCACTTGATAAAGTAGGCGCGCTGGAGAAATTATCCTTTGTTACGCACTCTTATCCACATGATTGGCGCACAAAGAAACCAGTCATTTACCGTGCAACAGCACAGTGGTTTGCTTCAATTGCAGCTTTTCGTGATGAGTTACTCGGTGCGATTAAAGAAACGAAGTTTACGCCGTCATGGGGTGAAACGCGTCTTTACAACATGGTCCGTGACCGTGGGGATTGGTGTATTTCTCGTCAACGCGTATGGGGTGT
>JARIDM010000079.1 GCA_029263945.1 Sporosarcina sp. | reverse complement strand
GCATATATGGATTAGTTCAAATTGAGAATTCATGTCCTTTTCTTTTTACGATGACTCAAAAAAAGTTTCTATGCAAGCTTGCAAAAACAGCAGGTAGTGCACTGGAAAATGCGAATCTTTATGATCAGTCTCATCGCTTAATAGAGGATTTAAGATTGGTGAATGAAACCTCACATAAGTTAAATAGTGGGATGCATTTTAATGAAATGATTCATTTTTTAAGACGACAATTAGTGAACGCTTTAGCACCTGATGAAATTGGCTTTATATTTATCAATGAAAATAAATTTAAAGAAGTGATTGGTCCAAGTACTGCATTTTTTAAATCTGAAAACGGAGAGCGCTATATTAAGTATGTCGAAGACTCTATTAGAGGAGGTAGCCCTGCTTTATTTGAAGCGGATGTAAGTGAAACAGAAAAAGGAGATTTGCCGTATAAAGCAATCATCGGTTTACCAATTCAGAACCAAGATGAAACGATAGGATATGTCATTTGTTTACATGAAGTAGCGTATTTTTTTTCGTTTGATAAATATAAAATGGTGCAATCTTTAGTGGGGCATTCATCTCTTGCAATCTCAAACTTACTTCTAAGAAACCAATTGCGCTCACTTGCAGAAAAGGATCATTTAACAGGCCTTTATGCAAGACGATATCTAGATAATGCTGTTCAAAAATCGATTCGAAAAGATGTAGGCGGAACGTTCATTTTGTTTGATATCGATGACTTTAAAAAAGTGAATGATGGGTATGGGCATAATGTTGGGGACAAGGTTTTAAAGCAAGTGTCAACATTTATTATGAAAGAAATTCCGAAAGGGGCAATTGCAGCAAGATGGGGTGGTGAAGAGATTGCAATCTATTTGTCAGCCTCAAATCCTGAATTAGGGAAAGTTTTTTGTGAAAGGTTAGTGGCTGAAATACCTAAAATTACTCAACCTTCTATTACGATATCAGCAGGAATCACAAATTGGACTGCCAATGAAAAAGTAAGTTTAACTGAGTTGGTAAAAAATGCAGATGAAGTTTTATATGAAGCGAAGAAAAAAGGGAAAAATCAGCTGGTTGTCTATAATTAAAAATTTAAGTGAGTAAGTAGTGTGATAATTGCCACTTTTCTTTCGTTGTTAAAACAGCTACTATTAGAATTGAAGGTTCTACTGTTTTAAAAAGAAAGGGGCACTTACGATGAAGGACGAACTACACAAAGATACACTTGCGATTCATAAAGGTTATGAGGATACTGAACACCAAGGAAGTTTGGCTGTTCCATTGTACCAGACCTCTACGTATTCATTTGAAAGCGCCGAACAAGGTGAGCGTCGTTTTTCAGGAGAAGAAAAAGGACCTGTATACTCGAGGCTAGGGAATCCGACTGTTGCCGTTTTGGAAGAGCGGATGACGGCGCTGGAAAACGGCGCAAGTACTTTAGCGTTCGGTTCCGGTATGGCTGCAGTGAGCGCTGTGCTTGTACACTTGACGAAAACAGGTGACCATATTTTATGCTCTCGTGGAATTTACGGATGTACGTTTGGCTTACTGGAAATTATGCAAGATAAGT
>JARIDM010000076.1 GCA_029263945.1 Sporosarcina sp. | reverse complement strand
ACTATATTTGGTTGCTATTTTCAGAGGAGTTCAGCAATGGGAAATGAAAAAGTCAATTCGAAAATGTATTTAGAAATTGTTGGAGAACTAAGGCAACTGATTAAGTCAGAGGAAATCACAACAGGTGGAAAGTTACCATCGGAACGTGAACTAGCAGAACGTATGCAAGTAGGTCGTTCCACGATTCGTGAAGCGCTACGAAGTTTAGAACTTCTAGGTCTCATTGAAACGAGAAGAGGGGAAGGAACTTTTCTTGCTGATTTTCAAAACAATCAATTTGTTGAAGTAGTGGCGGAATTTATTATGCAACAGCCGACATCAACGGTCGATGTACAACAAACGAGGGAAATGCATGAAATTGCTGCATTAGAATTGATTTGTGAAAACGAAGCCTTGCGCTTGTTGCCGGTATGGGAAAGTTTACGGTATAGACTGAAACAAGGAGAAGGTCTTCTAAGAGAAGATATCATTCGAGAGATGATCGTTGCGACAGGGAACAGATTATCCTTGAAAATTTGGTATCTATTAAAGCAATACAGCCGTGTACCTTTTTTTGAAGTCGTAACAGAAGTTGAAAAGACATTGGTGAATGACTTGCTTTCGGGCATGTTAACTGGGGATAATTCGAAAGCACGCCAAGCATATTCGAGTTGGATTGCGTTGATCGAAGGTGAAAGAGGGGAAGAAATAGATGATTCGCGATATATTTAAAAGGAATCGGAAACAAAATGAACCGAAGATTCCTTCAAATCAAGCTAAAAATGATGTGCCTGAAGGAATTATGACGAAGTGTTCAGCTTGTAAACATATCCTTCTGACGAAAGAATTGGTTAACGTCTTAAAAGTTTGTCCAGAATGTGACCATCATATGCGAATGACCGCGAATGAGCGAGTCGAAATGATATTTGATGACGGTACATTTAAATCTATGGATGACCATTTGAAAACGGATAATCCGCTTGGTTTTCCAGACTATATGGAGAAGGTAGCGCAAGATAATGAGAAAACAGGTTTAAATGAAGCGGTTTTAACTGGCACAGGGGAAATCGAAGGATATAAAGTTGCTGTTGCAATAATGGATTCACATTTCCGGATGGGTTCAATGGGTTCTGTCGTTGGGGAAAAGATTACAAGAGCTGTTGAAAAAGCAACTGAACTTAATATTCCAATGTTAATCTTTACCGCGAGTGGTGGTGCCAGAATGCAAGAAGGTGTCCTGTCGCTTATGCAGATGGCAAAAACAAGTGTTGCTTTAAACCGTCACGCTGAAAGGAAATTGTTATACATCTCTGTGATGACATATCCTACAACAGGCGGCGTGTCAGCGAGTTTTGCATCGGTCGGTGATATTAACCTTGCGGAACCAAAAGCGCTGATCGGTTTTGCAGGTAGACGTGTCATTGAACAAACTGTTGGCGAAAAACTTCCAACTGATTTCCAAACGGCAGAGTTTCTTCTTGATCATGGCCAGTTAGATGCTGTGATTCACCGTGCAGAGATGAAAGTAGCACTTGCTAAAATCGTTCGTCTTCACGCTAAGGAGGCAAAGTGATATGGGTAAAACGTTAGCATTTGAAGAGCCGATTGTTCGATTGCGTACAAAGATTAATGAACTTGAACAATATACAATTGAATCTTCAGTGGATTTATCCGCCGAAATAAAGACCTTAAAAGTTAGACTTGAAAACTTAGAGCAAGAAATCTATGGAAATATGACCACATGGGACCGTGTTCAAGTTGCTAGACATCCACAGCGGCCCACAACCCTCGATTATGTTCATGCGTTATTCGAGGACTTCATAGAGTTTCATGGTGACCGAAATTATGGTGATGATGCTGCGATTATAGGTGGAATTGCCTCATTCAACTCACAAGCGATTACCATTATTGGTCATCAACGTGGGAAAGACACAAAGGGCAATGTAATGAGAAACTTTGGAATGCCTCATCCTGAAGGGTATCGAAAAGCTTTACGACTTATGAAGCAAGCGGAGAAATTTAATCGGCCAGTCATTTGCTTTATTGATACAAAAGGGGCTTATCCTGGGAAGGCCGCGGAAGAGCGAGGGCAAAGTGAAGCGATTGCCCGTAATCTTGTCGAGATGGCTGGTTTAACAGTTCCCGTTATTTCGATTGTTATTGGAGAAGGCGGAAGCGGCGGTGCACTTGCGCTTGGCGTTGCAAATCACATTCATATGCTTGAACATTCAACGTATTCGGTAATTTCACCTGAAGGGGCTGCTTCAATTTTGTGGAAAGATGCGAGTTTTTCAAAGCAAGCTGCAGAAGCGATGAAAATTACAGCACCTAATTTGAAGGATATGGGCATTATTGAAAAGATGATTCCAGAAATTCTTGGTGGAGCGCATCGTGACCCAGAAGCACAAGCAACTTATATTGGAGAAGCGATTCAAGAGTCATTAGTCGAATTAGGCGCTTTAACTGAAGACGAGCTTGTTCAAAAACGGTATGAGAAGTTTCGTCAAATTGGCGTTTTCACAGAATAATATCATAAGAATGGACTTTATACTTAGTAGTTATTATTGGGAGGTATTTATATGAAGAAAATAGCTGTATTAACAAGTGGTGGAGATGCACCAGGTATGAACGCTGCAGTTCGAGCTGTTGTACGAAAAGCGATATATGAAGGTTTAGAAGTAGATGGCGTTTATAATGGATACCAGGGACTTATCGAAGGTAAAATTGAACCAATGGAACTGGGATCAGTTGGAGATATCATTCAGCGAGGTGGAACGGTCCTTCGTTCAGCCCGTTGCCCAGAGTTTAGAGAAGCTGAAGGCCGTGAAAAAGCAGTTAAACAATTAAAAGCACACGGTATTGAAGGACTTGTTGTCATTGGTGGAGATGGCTCTTTTAGAGGTGCACATGAGTTAACGCTTCTTGGTGTCCCTTGTGTATGTGTTCCTGCGACAATTGATAATGATATTAAAGGAACTGAGTTCACGATTGGTTTTGATACAGCGCTAAATACAGTTATTGAAGCCATTGATAAAATTAGAGATACGGCAACTTCGCATGAGCGTTCATTTATTATAGAAGTAATGGGCAGAGATGCAGGAGACTTGGCATTGTGGGCAGGTCTTGCAGGTGGTGCAGAAACGATTTTAATTCCGGAAGAGGCATTTGAAGTAACTGATATTATTGAACGCTTAGAAAGTGGTACGGGCCGTGGCAAAAAGCACAGTGTCATTGTAGTTGCAGAAGGTGTGATGTCTGGACATGAACTAGCAGAAATATTGCAAGAACAAGGAAATATTAAAACGCGTGTCTCTGTTTTAGGCCATATTCAAAGAGGTGGTTCACCATCTGCACGCGATCGTGTGATTGCAAGTCAGTTTGGCGCTAGAGCAGTTGAAGTATTAATAGGAAATCGCGGAGGGGTTGCGATTGGCATGCAAAATCATAAAGTAGTAGAATATAGTTTGGAGCAGGTCTTCAAAGGAACTGCGACAAAGGATTCAAATATGTATAAATTATCTAAAGAGCTTTCGATTTAATCATTGCGTTTCGTTTATTAGATACATAACGAAGGAGAGATTTTTGATGAGAAAAACAAAAATTGTTTGTACGATCGGACCAGCAAGTGAATCGGTGGAAAAACTTGAAGAACTAATTGATGCAGGAATGAACGTTGCACGTCTTAATTTTTCCCATGGTGATCATGCGGAGCATAAAGTTCGGATTGATCGAATTAATGAAGCGGCTAGAAAGAAAGACAAAGTTGTTGGTATTTTGTTGGATACAAGAGGGCCTGAAATACGTACACATTCAATGGTAGATGGGAATGTTGAACTCACAAAAGGAAAGCAAGTAAGTATTTCTATGACTGAAGTTGAGGGAACGAGTGATGTATTTTCAGTTACCTATGATAAATTGATTGAAGATGTAGATAAAGGTTCAACAATCCTTCTAGACGATGGATTGATTCAGTTAGAAGTTACTGGTAAAGATGAAGCAAAAGGATTAATTCATACACTTGTTATTAACTCTGGAACACTAAAAAACAAAAAAGGTGTCAATATACCTGGTGTACAAGTCCAACTTCCTGGAATGACTGAGAAAGATGCAAATGATATTCTTTTCGGCATTAAAGAAGGTGTAGATTTTATTGCAGCATCTTTTGTACGAAGAGCATCAGATGTATTAGAAATTAGAAGCTTACTGGAGTCTAACGGTGGCGCTGACATTCAAATCATTCCAAAGATTGAAAACCGTGAAGGTGTCGATAATATTGATGAGATTTTATTGATTTCAGATGGACTGATGGTCGCACGTGGTGATTTAGGTGTGGAGATTCCTTCTGAAGAAGTACCACTCGTTCAGAAGAGACTGATTGAGAAATGTAACCAATCCGGAAAACCAGTTATCACGGCAACACAAATGTTGGATTCAATGCAACATAATCCACGTCCAACACGTGCTGAAGCGAGTGATGTAGCGAACGCAATTCTTGATGGCTCAGATGCGATTATGCTTTCAGGCGAAACTGCAGCAGGAAACTATCCTGTGGAGTCAGTCTTAACGATGGATAAAATTGCTTGTCATACTGAAGAAGCGGTTGATTATCGTTCTGTTGTTTCGACACGTCGCCGTGAGAAACACGGAAATATGACGGAAGCAATTGGCCAATCAGCAGCTTATACAGCAATTAACTTAAAGGTAAAAGCGGTACTGGCACCTACACGCAGTGGACGTACGGCAAGAATGATTGCAAAATATCGTCCGGGTTGTCCAGTCATCGCACTGACATTTTCTGAGAAAGACTCTAGAAAATTAACGCTTACTTGGGGTATTTATCCACTTGTCGGTAAAGATGTAAAAACGATTGATGAAATTTTGCAGGACTCAGTAGACCAAAGTGTGAGTCACAATTACGTTAGCAGAGGGGACGTCGTCATTATTACGGCTGGTGTCCCAACTGGTGAAGTTGGTACAACGAACTTAATGAAAATTCATGTCGTTGGGGACATTCTCGTAAAAGGTCAAGGCATAGGAAAAACAGCTGCATTTGGACGTACCGTTGTTGCGAATAATGCAGATGATGTTCTTAAGCATGATACAACAGGCGCTATTCTTGTAACGAATGGTTCTGACCGTGATATGATGCCGGCCATTGAAAAATGTGCAGGAATTATCACTGAAGAAGGCGGCTTAACAAGTCATGCAGCTGTTGTCGGACTTAGTTTAGGAATCCCAGTCATTGTTGGCGTGAAAAATGCAACGTCGATCATCAAGCATGGTGCTGAGGTTACGATGGATGCAGAATCTGGTGTGATTTATAACGGTCACGCGAGCGTACTATAATAAAATATAAATTCCGTTTGCGGATGTATCGCAAACGGAATTTTTTTAAGGAGGCTTCTGGATGATGAAATGGCTCATCCTGTTATTTATAATCGTACCAACAGCTGAACTGGCTTTGCTCATTTATTCTGGTCAGTTGCTCGGCTTTTTACCAACGATTTCTCTAATTCTCCTAACAGGTGTTTTTGGGGCTTATTTTGCTAAAAGACAAGGTGTTAAAGCGTGGATCGATTTAAGAACACGTATGACAAATATGGAGACGCCAGGAGATGCATTAATAGATAGTTTTTGTATCTTAGTTGCAGGCATTTTGCTTGTTTCTCCTGGATTTATTACAGACGTTATGGGTCTACTCTTACTCTTTAGTTGGCCACGAAATTTAATAAGGCCATTTATTCAAAGGTGGATTTATAAAAAGATGAAAAATGGTCAAATTATAATTCGTTGAATAAAGGATGCTCTTTAATCTTTAACGCTGCAAATAGAAGGAACGGTGTGAGTAAAATTCCTACAATGCCAAAAAGATAGACAGAACAAGCGACAATTATAAAAGCGTGGACTGGCTTAAGTTCAAAAGTCGAAGCCCATAAATAGGATTCAGCAATTTTTCTAGTTGTAAATGTCAAAATGTAGATGCATATTAGTGAAAGGCCAATAAAAAGGTTGCCGCCATAAAGGAAGAAAGCAATCATTGGTAGTAAGAAGATGCCTATACCTAAGAAAGGAAGGCTATCTGTAACCGCAATGATTAAGGCAACTGCAATGGGCGAATCAAATTTTAGAACGAAGAATCCGATAGACAAGATGATAAATGTTAAGAAAATAAGCTTGGCTTCTACAGATATAAATGTCCCGATTAATTCACTCGCTTTTGAAAGTGTATGTTTTGCTTGTTTACGAAGTTTTTTGGGAAAATAAATTAAAAACCAAAAACGATTTTTCCCAGATTCTCTTAATGCAAAGAAATAAGCGAAAATAAATATAAAGAGACTGATGAGTTGTTGGAAAATGCTTTGTATGAAAGTAAATGCATATTCAATGAATGCGTGTCCATATTGAATCACTTTTTCTTGTAGAAATGCAAGTGATTTTCCAACAAGGTCAGTACTATTTGTAAAGGGTTGAAGATGAACTTCAATAATAGGGATTACTTCAATGATTCCGTAGAGTCCGATGTAGAAAAAAGTAAGGAAAACTGATGAAATCATCAAAATGACCAATAATGTGGCGAAGGTCAAAGGGATTTTTAAGACGCGATGAAATGCAATTAAAATAGGTGCTGTGAAATAAGCAGCGATAATAGCGATCGCTACTGGCGGAAATATAAAAATTATGATTAATGTGAAAATGATTGGAAACCACCTATTAAACAGCATGGTGACAATCTTTTCAAGGCTTTTAATGTTCATGTATTATCGCTTCCTTTTCATTCCTTGTAAACAAAAACAAGCGTTTCCATTCACAAAACTGTCATAGTTGCTTATAATGGTTTATGTAAGCGTTTTTAAGACTGTATATTATAAAATCAGAAAGAACCCATTTTCGCTAAAAAGTTGAAATAAAGGGTCACCTGACAAAAGGAGCGATTTACATGACATCTACCCGTGGATTAGAGGGAGTTGTAGCGACTGAGTCATCGATTAGTTCGATTATTGATGATACGTTAACGTATGTTGGCTACGATATTGACGATCTCGCAGATAATGCTAGTTTTGAAGAAGTAATTTATCTTCTTTGGCATAAGCGATTACCGAAAGAGGACGAGCTAGCAGAGTTAAAAAAACAACTTGCTGAACATATGTCACTGCCTCAAGAGATACTCAATCATTTT
>JARIDM010000061.1 GCA_029263945.1 Sporosarcina sp. | reverse complement strand
AATGCAGTCATACATGCATCTGCTCCAGCAATTAATTTATCTTCGTTCATCACACCAATTTTTATACTACCTGGAATTTCATAAGTAATATGGTTTTTGTCATATTTTTCAAGTCTATTTTCAATTTCTTCCACCTGTAAATCATTAAGTTCAATAACCTTGTAATTCATAAATTCACCTTCCCAAAGAAATTATTATCTACTTCACCTTATCCTACATACCTACACTAAAGTTCTTCTCCTTAAAACTGCGCGTTTGTGGATCGTGAGAAATTACTTTCTTTTCTGTTAGTATAGCAGAATGATTACAAAGAATTGCGTAGATCGCAAATCGTCCTGTTTTTTCAATGCGATAGAATTTCATTTCTGTTGTTATGTGAGCATATCTTTTTATTTTTTGGCGCGTATGGTACATACTAATAATGGTTAGAATTCAAGGTAATTTTAACGGTCACACAATATATAGAATAAAAGGAGTTTTTCATCATGGTTATTAGAGTAAAAGCAGTTATTGGTAGTACGAGTTCGAATTCATTCAACTTAAAGTTGGTTGAATATATGGGGAAACGATATGCAGATAAATTGGAAATCACACCAGTATCGATTAACAATTTAGAAATGTTCTCGGTCGATATTGAAAATGCAGCGCCCGAAAATGTTCAAGCATTTAAAAACAATGTTAAGGATTCAGATGCCGTCTTATTTGCTGCACCTGAGTACAATTTCTCAATTCCAGGTGCGATGAAAAATGCCATCGATTGGTGTTCACGTGGGGACCTAGTACTTCAAGGGAAACCAGGCTTTATGATTGGGGCATCTATGGGTGTATTTGGTTCAATACGTGCGCAGATTCACTTGAGAGAAATTCTTTCAAATCCAATGTTAGCGCCAGATTTATTACCAGGAAACGAAGTATATGTTGGTGCGATTCACGAGAAGTTAGATGAAGCAGGTAATTTAACAGATGAAGCAACGATTGCCTTTTTAGATACAGTCGTTGAAAACTTTATCGCATTTTATAACAGCAAAAAGTAAGGTTTATTGAGAAATTCGAAAAAGCAGTACCTCTTTTTATGAGGGCTGCTTTTTTTGTTTTCCGAAAATAATTCTGAGGAAATTTGTCGACAGAAATAATTTCATGAATAGTAAAAAAATGAAACTTTAAGGATTGTAAATACGTTATACTTGAGATGCATTTTATACACATTATAAAAAAAGAAAGCAATTGGGGGGAAAGTTGAATGAAGAAGAAAGTATGGATTTGGCTTTTAAGCATCATTGGATTGTTGGTAATTATAGCGGCTCTTATTTATTATTTTATGGTAAAGCCTAACGAAGACTTTGGTGATGAATTTTTCGAAGAAGGCATGGTTGTTCAAAGAATAAGTGAGCAATCTTTAGGTGAATCCATACTTGTCACTGGTCAAGTTATTCCTGAAGAAGAACAGAAAGTTTTCTTGGATCCAGAGAACGGCGAAGTGTTTGAGTATTTAGTCGAAGAGAATCAAAAAGTCACTGTAGATGAGCCACTCTTTAAATATGATTCATCTAAAATAGATGCAGAATACAATAAAGCGGTACGAGCCCGAGATTTAACGTCAAATAGGCTAAGCCTTGAGCAAAAAGAAGTTGCGGACATGGGGAAAAGAATTACCGATATGAAGAAGAAAATTGGCGGGGAAGATGGCTATACACAAGAAGATGTCATAATGTTGGAAAAAGAAAAAGTGCAAAGTCAAATGGCGATTGAAAATACCAAAGACGAACTTTCATCTGCACAAGAAAGCATTAATGAATTGTCCGAAGTAAAGAAAAGTATGACTGTTGTGAGTAAAATTGAAGGCACCGTTGTAAAGGTGAATAAAAATATAGAACCTTCAGAAACAGGTTCTTCCATGCCTGTAATTCATATTATTTCAAGCGAACCATTTAAAGTAATCGGCACAATGAGTGAATTTGATACGGTCAAAATTCAACCAAACCAGGCAGTTGTCATTCGTCCGAAAGTATTTAAAGACCGTGAGTGGAATGGTGTTGTAGAATCGATTTCGCAATTCCCAGAAGGTGAAGGGGAGATGGATGAATACGGTGGTGGCGGCGGAAACGTCACGATGTATCCTTTTAAGGTGGCAATTACCGATGACACATCTGAACTTCGTCAGGGCTTCCACGTTTCATTGGAAGTGAATATTTCTGGAGACGGTACAATTTTAGCGGTCCCACATATGGCGTTAACGTACGATGAAGAAGGCCAAGAAATTGTTTATGTACTTGTGGAGGAAAAATTAGAAAAGAGAGTTGTTCAAACGGGTGAAATGAATGATGAATTTGTTGGTATCGTTGAAGGTGTCGCTGATGGTGAGTTAATCGTCATTAATCCAAATGAAAGTATGCACGACGGAATGGAAGTGACATCCTATGATGAAGTTGAGTGATATCACAAAAGTTTATGGAAGTGGCTCTTTACAAGTACCTGTATTAAACGGGATTGACCTTGAAATTAGCGATGGTGAATTTGTTGCAATTATGGGTCCATCAGGTTCAGGGAAGTCGACATTGATGAATATTATTGGTTTTTTAGACCGGTCAACGGAAGGGACATATGAGTTGAACGGGGAGGAAATTGGTTCAGTGAAAGAAAACCAACTTGCAAAACTAAGAAATGAGCATATTGGTTTCGTATTTCAACAATTTTTCTTATTGCCCCGCTTAAATGCCGTACGCAATGTTGAATCACCCCTTTCATACGCAAATGTGCCGAAGCGCGAACGGACGGAACGTGCCAAAGAAATGTTGGTGAAAGTTGGGCTAGAAGATCGAATGAGTCATTTGCCAAACGAATTATCTGGGGGACAAAAACAGCGTGTCGCAATTGCCCGTGCACTTGTCAATAATCCGACCATTATTTTAGCGGATGAACCAACGGGTGCACTAGACTCAAAAACCAGTGCGCAAATTATGAAATTACTTGTCGAGTTAAATCAAGAAGGAAAAACCGTGATTATCGTCACGCATGAAGAGGAGATTGCCGCTTATACGAATCGAGTGATTACGCTTAAAGATGGTCTGATCACTGATGATCGGAGGCAAATGCCGTGAACGTTTTAGAAAGCTTTAAGATTGCCTTATCATCCATTTGGAATCACAAAGTTCGCTCGATTTTAACGATGCTCGGCATTATTATCGGCGTTAGTGCAGTCATTATCATTGTCGCAATTGGTGAAGGCGCAAAAAAACAAATTGCGGATGACGTATTTAGTACCGATGATAATGCCATTGAACTCTATTATGAACCGATATTTTCAGATGAAGAAACGGAATATATGTGGAATGAACCTGAAGTTACGTATGAAGATTTGACCGTACTCCAAGATGTACCTGGCGTTAAATCTGTGATTGGCACGAACCAAGGATGGGGCACGATGGTTCATAATGAAGAACAATCTGAAATGACGATTACAGGCATTGACGAAATGTATTTTTCTGCCAAAGGGATTGAGATGTACGAAGGTAGACCGTTTAATGCAAGAGATAGTGAAGGGATGAGCCGCATTGTCATGATTGACTCAGTTACAAGAGACCACTTCTTTAAAGACGGTGAGGATGTAATTGGTGAGATTGTCGATGTTGACGGTAATCCTTATAAAGTGGTCGGTGTTTACAAATCGACAATTCCTGAAGAATGGTTGGAATTTGACGAGTTTGCAAGTGGTGAAATGTTGATGCCAAGAGGTCTCGTGTCAATGATGTATGGAAGCCGTGAGGTGGAAAGCATCTCAGTCATTGCAGATTCACCTGACACGCTATCAGAGACAGGTCAAATGGTGGCGGATACGTTAACGGACATTAAAAAGCTTGAAGATGGCATGTACATTACGAATGATTTCTCAGATTATGAGGAAGAATTGGCCACTTATTACAATACAATTACCTTGTTTATCGGGAGCATCGCAGGGATTTCCTTATTAGTCGGAGGGATTGGCGTGATGAACATTATGCTCGTCTCTGTTACGGAAAGAACGCGAGAAATTGGTTTAAGGAAAGCGTTGGGAGCAACTAGAGGAAGAATCCTCCTCCAGTTTTTAATCGAATCTGTTACGTTAACGTCGCTTGGTGGACTCATTGGAATTGGTTTTGCTGCTGCAGTAACGTTAATTGCTTCTCAAATGCTTGGTTTCCCAGTCGTAATTAGTCCAGTCGTTGTGTTGATTGGTTTTAGCTTCTCAGCGTTCATCGGGATTATATTTGGCATTTTACCAGCAAATAAGGCCTCGAAACTAAGTCCGATTGATGCACTAAGGTACGAATAAGAGTTTAAATAAAAAGTATTTTCTAAAAAGACTTGCAATTCTATTTTCAGTGTTGTAAAGTATTGAATAACGAAAGAGCAAGCAATCAATTTAATAGTTTTTCTTATCTAGAGAGGTATAGGGACTGGCCCAATGACACCTCAGCAACCAGCTTTTACGAGCACGGTGCTAAATCCAGCAAGTCTATTAACGACTTGAAAGATGAGGAATTGACTTATTTCAAACAAAGAGTCTACTTCCTTTTAAAAGAAAGGAAGTGGACTCTTTTTTGAATTCAATACGATGTGCGTTGATTGTAGTGAAAAGCGATCGCCTGACATGAAAATTAACGGTTAGTGAGGATATCTGGTGCGCTTAGACCCAAGAAGTAGAAAGGAGAAATCGACTTGAGTAATTTGTTACAACGTTTAAAAGAAGAAGTGTTAATAGGTGACGGTGCAATGGGATCTCTCCTTTATTCTTACGGTGTAGATCGGTGCTTTGAAGAACTAAACTTAACGAATCCTGATGAAGTGCTTACGATTCACAAAGCCTATCTTGCGGCAGGTGCTGATATCATTCAAACAAATACGTACGGTGCGAATTATATAAAACTTGCCCGTTATGGACTAGAAGATGAAGTAAAAAGCATTAACCAAGCGGCTGTTCAAATTGCTAAAAAAGCAGCGGCTGATCAGAATGCTTTTGTGATTGGAACAATAGGAGGCATACACGGCACGCAAACTTCAATCGGTACTAAAGAAGAGATAAAGCGGAGTTTCAGAGAACAATTGTATTGCTTACTTCTTGAAGGTGTAGATGGTCTTATTTTAGAAACGTACTATGATTTTGATGAATTAACGACGGTATTAAAAATTGCCCGTGAAGCCACAGACATCCCAATTATTACAAACGTTTCGATGCATGAAGCAGGTGTGCTGCAAAATGGAATGGCTCTTGCAGAAGCTTTACAGGAATTAGAAGCATTAGGCGCGGATCTGGTGGGGATTAATTGCCGACTAGGCCCCCATCATATGTTTAAATCCTTGGAATCAGTGCCTTTACCAGAACGTGCATTGCTCGCAGTGTATCCAAATGCCAGTTTCCCAGGTTTTAAGGATGGCAAGCTCTATTATGAAAATAAACCTGAATACTTCGAAAAGTATGCGGGGAAGTTTAGAGAACAAGGTGTTCATTTAATTGGGGGATGTTGTGGAACGACGCCAGAACATATTCAAGGTTTGGTGCGTGGATTGTCAGACCGCACACCCATTATAGAAAAAGTAGTGAAAACATCCAGCACAACAATCGAGGCAACAGATCCACAAAAGTTACAACAACCGAATTTAGTTGAAATTGTTAACGAACGTCATTCCGTGATAGTGGAACTCGATACACCCAAACATTTAAATGTTGAAAAGTATTTTGAAGGGGCGAAGGCTTTACAAGAAGTCGGTGTGGATGCGATTACGTTGGCAGATAATTCACTGGCGAGTCCAAGAATCTGTAATGCCTCGATGGCTTCACTCATTAAACAACAGGTCAATGCATCACCACTCGTTCATATAACGTGTCGGGATCGTAATTTAATCGGGCTTCAATCTCATTTGATGGGCCTCCATACATTGGGCATTACAGAGTTATTGGCGATTACAGGTGACCCTACGAAAATAGGAGATTTCCCAGGCGCATCTTCAGTTTTTGATGTCACTTCCTTCGAATTACTGGAGATGATTCAAAAATTTAATGAAGGGATCTCGATGTCAGGTAAGTCTTTGCAACAAAAAACTAATTTCACTGTAGCTGCGGCATTTAACCCGAATGTACGTCACTTAGACCGGGCAACAAATAGGCTCAGAAAGAAGATGGAGGCTGGGGCGGATTACTTCATTACGCAACCCATCTATTCCACGCAAAAAATCATTGATGTCTATGAAGCGACAAAGGACTTGGGCGCGCCGATTTACATCGGGATTATGCCACTTACTTCCTCAACGAATGCGGAATTTCTTCATAATGAAGTGCCTGGCATTAAGTTAACAGATGAAGTTCGTGCACGAATGGCTGAGGCAGATGGCAACCGAGAACAATCGACGCAAAAAGGATTACGCATTGCAGAAGAATTAATAGATGTTGCATTAGAACATTTTCATGGTATTTATTTAGTGACACCCTTTATGCGCTACGATATGACGGTGCATTTGACGAAATATATACATGAGAAAGTAGACAAAGGTGTTGTGAAAAAGATTGTTCAACCCGCTGGAATAATGAACTAAAAATATAAATGATAAAAAGATCATAATTGAGGAGATGGATGAAATGAGTAAAGTGCTAAGTTCAACAATTGGATACCCAAGAATTGGTGGAAAACGTGAATGGAAAAGGGCGTTGGAAAGTTTTTGGAATGGTGCGATTAACGAAGAAGAGCTATTGCAAAAAACGACAGCCATTCGATTGGATAATCTAAAGAAACAACAGGATCTAGGTGTTGACCTCATTCCAGTTGGTGATTTTTCACTTTATGATCATGTGCTGGATACATCGGTTATGTTCGGCGTTGTCCCAACACGTTTTAACTATAAAAGTGGACCTGTTCCGCTAAGTACTTATTTCGATATTGCACGTGGAAACAAGGATGCGGTTGCTTCAGAAATGACGAAGTGGTTTAACACGAATTATCACTATATTGTGCCAGAATTAGAGGGGGTAAGACCTCGCCTTGTTGAAAACCGTCCACTTGCTTTTTATCAGGAAGCGAAAGAAAAGTTAAATATTGATGGGAAGCCAGTCATTTTAGGGCCAATTACGTATGTTAAATTGGCAAAGTCTTTTGGCGAAGAGCACTTTGTACAGTTGGTTGAACAGTTTACGCCGTTATATATCCAAGTGTTGAGTGAACTAGCAGAAGCAGGCGCTACCTGGGTACAAATAGATGAGCCCATCTTAACTAGCGAACTTACAGTTGAAGAGTTTGCGCAAGTAGAAAAAACGTATGCGGCAATTGCTGACGCGGTGCCTCAATTAAAAATTATTTTACAAACGTACTTTGAAAAAATATCCAATTATGAACAAGTGAGTGCACTTCCTGTTCATGCACTAGGGGTAGACTTTGTGCACGGAGCGTCGCTTGAACAATTGAAGACAAATGGCTTCCCTAAAGACAAAGTGCTTGCAGCAGGTGTCGTAGATGGTCGGAATGTCTGGCGTGCAGATTTGGATGAAAAAGTTGCACTATTAGATGAAATTCAAAAGTATGTCGATGCTGATCGTCTCATTGTCCAGCCTTCAGCAACACTTCTCCATGTCCCAGTCAGTACCGAGCCTGAAGCGAAATTAGCCCCGATTATTAAAGGGGGACTGTCTTTCGCAGATGAAAAATTAACGGAAATTGTCGTCCTGACAAGAGGCATTCTGGAGGGACAGGATGCAATTGTCAGTGAGCTTACGACAAGTCGCGAGGCATTAGCTGCGTTAAATCATTCTAAATACCGTCAAAATGCTGCGCTAAAAGAAACAATCGCAAAGTTAACGGATAAAGATGTCAATCGTTCACTCCCATTTGCAGAGCGGATTAAAGTGCAAGAAGCCCGCTTTAATTTACCATTACTTCCGACGACAACAATTGGAAGTTTGCCTCAAACGCCAGAAGTACGTCAAACGAGATCCAAATGGCGAAAAGGGGATATTACAAACGAAGCGTATGAGCAATTTATTAAAGATCAAATTGACAAATGGATTGCGATCCAAGAAGAAATCGATATTGATGTCCTGGTCCACGGTGAATTTGAGAGAACGGATATGGTTGAATATTTTGGAGAGAAATTTGACGGGTTTGCGGTATCTGAGTTTGGATGGGTGCAGTCATATGGCTCGCGCTGTGTAAAACCACCGTTAATTCTCGGGGATGTATCATTTAGCGAACCAATCACTGTGAAGGAAAGTGTCTATGCACAATCACTGACGACGAAACCAGTAAAAGGCATGTTGACAGGCCCTGTAACCATTTTGAATTGGTCATTCGTACGTGATGATATTCCACGCTACGATGTTTTGAATCAAATTGCACTTGCCCTTCGTGAAGAAATTGAAGCACTTGAAACAAATGGCATTCGTATGATTCAAGTGGATGAACCAGCCCTTCGTGAAGGGTTGCCGCTCGATCAAAGGAAAAGAGAAGCCTATTTGGAAGCGGCGGTGTATGCATTTAGACTGTCAACATCATCTGTGCAAGACGATACGCAAATTCACACGCATATGTGTTATTCGGAGTTCAATAATATTATTGACTCAATTAGTGCGCTAGATGCGGATGTCATCTCAATTGAGACATCAAGAAGCCACGGCGAAATCATCGGCGCATTTGAAGACAATACGTATGATAAAGAAATTGGCTTAGGTGTCTATGATATCCATAGCCCGCGTGTGCCAAGTAAGGAAGAAATGATTCAAAATATTAACCGCGCTTTGAAAATTATTCAACCCACACAGTTTTGGATTAACCCAGACTGCGGACTGAAGACGAGAAAAGAAGCGGAAACAATTGAAGGGCTGAAAGTAATGGTCGAAGCTGCAAAAGAAGTGAGAGCGAGTCAACTAGTAGCGGCTAAAGGTTAAAATAGACTGATGATTGAGACACACGCCAGGAGATGGATCATCTCCTGGCGTGTGTCTTTTTGGTGGGATGCGCCCAATTATCGTTGAATTCGCCCAATTAAGTTGAAAATCGCCCAATTACAGCGGAATTCGCCTAATAAAACTGCAATACGCCCAATTACTAAAAAAGACGCCCAATTAAACGTCCAGCCAGTTCAACAGTACACAAAAAGAACAGTCTTCCTATAAAAGGAGGACTGTTCTTCAACGACACCTTATACAGTTGTACATACATTGGTTGCGGCTTGTAACGCCTGCTCAAAATCATTGAGGAGATCATCAACATGTTCAAGACCGACGGAGAACCGGAGGAGTCCATCTGTAATGCCACGTTTTTCACGTTCTGCTTTCGGCATCGCTGCATGAGACATCTCAGCAGGGTAGGAAAGAATAGACTCTACACCGCCTAGACTGACTGCGAAAACTGGAATCCTCATTGCTTCAACAAAGGCTTTGGCAACCGTTCGATTGGCCAAACGAAAAGACAATACGGCACCGGCGCTCGTTGCTTGTTGCGCATGAATCTCATGGCCAGGATGATTTGGCAATCCTGGGTAAAAGACCGCTTCAATTAACGGATGGTTATTCAAGTAGTGTGCAATTTTTTCAGCAGAAGCAGTAGACAGTGTAAATCGTGCACCTAACGTTTTAATGCTTTGAATCAGCGTATAGGCATCTTGTACACCTAAAATGGAGCCGAAAGCATTTTGTAGGAAAGCGAGACGTTCTCCGAGTGCTGGATCTTTCACCACTGCTAAACCTGCAATAATGTCATTATGTCCCGATAAAAATTTTGTGGCACTATGGAGAACGACGTCTACCCCTAAATCGAGCGGACGCTGGTATAGGGGGGACATGAACGTGTTATCTAGAAAGGTGTAGCAATCATGCGTTTTCGCAAGTGTGACGACACCTTTAATATCCGTAATCCTGAGTGTCGGATTGGATGGTGTTTCAATGTAGATGAGTTTTGTGTTTGGTTGAATGGCTTGCTGGATGGCCGCTAAATCGGTGAAGTTTATGAAAGTATGCGTGACGCCAAATTTCGGTAGTACTTCAGTGACAAAGCGGTAAGTGCCACCGTAGACATCCTCGCTAATCACAATGTGATCACCAGCTGAAAGCAACATAAATGCGGTTGATATTGCCGCCATTCCAGAGGCAAATGCAAACCCTCGATGACCACCTTCTAGTTCAGCAATTGTTTTTTCTAAAGCTTCCCTTGTTGGATTTCCAGAGCGACTGTAATCATAAGGCCCGAACTCACCCAACTGATCTTGGTGAAAAGTGGAGGATAAGTAAATCGGTACGTTCACAGCGCCTGAACGCTTTTCATAATCACCACGTGTTGAAGCATGAATCATCGTTGTTTCTAACTTTTCATTCCGTAAACTCATCATTGTGTCACCTCGCTTTTTAATGTTGCAAATACTTGTTGCAAATCAGCAATTAAATCTTCAGGATCTTCGACACCTACTGAGAAGCGTAAGAGACGTTCACAAACCCCACGACGAATACGCTCTTCAACAGGGATTTCTGCATGCGTCTGTGTCGTTGGATACGTGATGAAGCTTTCGACACCGCCTAGGCTTTCTGCAAAAGTAATGAGTTGAAGGCCTTGGAGAAATGGGTCAACCCATGTGCTTTTCTCAAGCCGAAATGACACCATTCCCCCTTTTCCAGGATAGAGCACGTCTGTCACTTGTGGCACAGTTTTTAGGTAAGAGACGATGGCTTTTGCGTTTGCATCATGTTGCTTCATCCGTAAGTGAAGTGTTTTTAAACCTCTAATGGTTAACCATGAATCAAACGGAGAAAGTACGGCGCCCGCAGCATTATGATTGGTAGCAAGTTTTGTGCAAAGTGCCTCTCCTTTTGCGATCACAAGACCTGCCAATACATCGTTATGACCACCGATATATTTCGTTGCACTGTGAAGGACAATGTCTGCCCCAAGTTCAATAGGTCTTTGAAGATAAGGCGTTAAAAAAGTATTGTCAACGATAAGGAGCAACCCGTGCTTATCGGCGAGTTCCGCATATTGAATGATGTCAATTTCCCCCATAAGTGGGTTCGTAGGTGTTTCAATAAAAATGGCCTTCGTTTTATTCGTAATTTCTCTTTCTACCGTCTCGATCTGTGCAAAGTCAAAATAAGACGTTGTAATCGAATACGTATCTGCATATTGCCGAAACAGTCGATAAGTACCTCCGTAAACATCCTCTGGTGCAATTAATTCGTCACCTGAGCGAAAAAGAGAAAGGACCAATTGGATTGCGGCCATTCCGGAACTACAGGCATATCCAGCATCCCCGCCTTCTAAACTCGCAATCCCTTCTTCTAATAATGCACGTGTTGGATTTTTTGTGCGTGCATAATCATAACCCGTAGACAAACCGAGTCCATCATGCTTATACGCAGTAGATAAATAAATTGGTGGGTTAACCGCGCCTGTTTTTGGATCGCTGTTATTCCCTAATTGAACAAGTCGTGTTGCTAAGCTTTTGTTTGTCATGTATGTCATCCTTTCTCGTATTTATTCAAATGAAAAAGAGGACCCTCTATATGGAAGAGGGTCCTCAAAAAATATTGAAGTCAATCTTCCTATCTTCTGGACAAGTTTTGTCCATTGGAATTAGCACCGCGGCCTAAGTAGGCTGGTTGCTGAGACATCTTCGGGCCAATCCCTCCGTCTCTCTTGATAAGAATGTGCTATTAAATTGTTGGAAAAAAGTGATTATTTAAACTTTATCATAGAGTTGACTTTTGCACAAGGGCATTGTCAACTTTCTATCTTGAGTAATTGCATCCGTTGGTTGAATAAACTTGGATAGGATAGGAAACCAAGACAAACACTTGTCACTGCTGCGGTTGTGAGTAGTAAAAATACAATGAGCAATTGAAATTGAACAGCCTGCATCGGATCGGCACCCGCGATAATTTGTCCGCTCATCATCCCGGGAAGTTGCACCAATCCCATCGTTTTTTGACTTTCAATCGTTGGAATCATGCTCGCTTTTATCGCGCTTATGAGTTGTTGGTGAATGGCTTGTTTTGGTGTACCCCCGAGGGAAAGAATAAGCTCCGTTTCCTCTTGGTGCGCCTCAATTTCAGCGGTAAAACGGTTCAGGAAAAGAATCGATAAGACCATAGAATTTCCGATCACCATGCCACTAATTGAAATTACGTATTGTGCAGAGAATGGAATGATTTGAAAACCTAATAAAATACTTTGCGTCAGCACCTCAACAAAAATTAAAGTTGCCGCAACTTTCCATGTGATTCCTTTAATTGATTTCCCTTTTTTGCGGGTGTTCATCGTTGCTGCGAAAATCATGAGACCGACCATAAGGAATATGTACAGCATATTTTCCGAATCAAAAACAAACTTCAAGACATAACCAACCGCAAGTAATTGAATAATTGAACGAACAGTTGCGATAATCGTGTCTTTTTCGAGGCCTAAATGTAAAGTCTTTGAAAGGACAAGAGGGATTAGCACAAAAATGAGCGTAATTGATAACGTTAAATAAGTCATGGGGTTACTACGCCTCCCTCTACAAATCTTTTCACAGATGGATTGGTTGGGGAAACCAGTAAGCTACTTTCACCTGTCTCGATTAGTTGGCCATCTATTAATACCCAGGTATAGTCGCCGATTGCGATGGCTTGTTCTAGGTTGTGTGTAATCCAAATAATCGTTGTGCCATACTTTTGATTAATCTTAATGATGAGTTGTTCGATCTCATGCAACGATGTTCGGTCCAAAGCGGAAGTGATTTCATCGAGTAATAAAATCTTAGAGTGATTTAGGAGCGTGCGTGCAATGGAGACTTTTTGACGTTGTCCCCCAGATAAACTATCTGTCTCTCTCTCAAGAAAATCTTTTTCTAAACCTACATCTTCCAAAATGTCATAGGCCGCTTCTTTATGTAGTCGTTTCCCTTGGAGTTCTAGAGGTAGCGCCAAGTTTTGGAAAACAGTCCCTTTAATCATCGGAGTACTTTGAAGGACAATGCCAATATCTCTTCGTAATTGAACAGGTTCATAGGCGGATACGGTTTTATCTTGTATATAAATTTCTCCGGCAGTTGGAGAGATAAGGCCGTTACAGAGTTTGAGTAAAGTGGTTTTACCAGCACCTGAAGGGCCAACGAGTGTGATGATTTTGCCTTCTGGAAATGAGCCTGTAATGTTTTTTAAGATGGATTGATTGTTCACGGTATAACTAACATGCCTAAAATGTAGGGCAGGTAGATAGGTAGTTGTCATGTTGTTCTCCTTTAAAATACTTAGTTTAGAATCATTCTAATCTAGGGAGGAAGAATGTGCAATGAAATACGCTTAAGTCTTTTTGTAAGTCAGTGATTAAGGTAAACTGTGTAGAGATAGATTTCGTCAGCGTAAGCTAGAATACCAATCAAATATGGACTTTTTGGGAAGTAGTTCACTCATTTAAGGAGGGTACGCATGGTAAATGAACAAGTCCTTTATTGGACACAACTGAGACATGAAGAATGGCCGATGTATGTCGCAGCAACATCTAAAGGGATTTGCTATATTGGCTCTCCCAATGCGGCATTTGAAGAACTTGAGTCATGGGCGGGGAAACAACTTTCGACTTATGTACTAATAGAAGACGAAGAACGACTAGCTCCCTATACGATGGAAGTTTTGGCTTACATTGACGGTCGACGTACTTCATTTACGGTTGCGCGTGATCTTTACGGAACACCGTTTCAACAACAGGTTTGGCAAGTTCTACAGGAACTCTACTATGGTCAAACGATTAGCTATTCGGAAGTTGCAGAACGACTTGGGAAACCAAAATCAGTACGTGCTGTCGCAAGTGCGATTGGTTCGAATCCTGTATTATTCGTCGTTCCTTGCCATCGTGTGATTGCGAAAAATGGAACGCTCGGTGGTTTTCGTGCAGGGCTAGGCGTAAAGAAACAGTTACTTGCGTTAGAAAAAGAGTCTACTTCAGGTTGTAAGCACTAAATTTAATGCACATTCTTGTACTTGAATATGGAACGGTGCATCGTTAACGGTTTCCCCGTCGACAACTGCAGGGATGAAACGATTCGTTTCGATGAAAATCTCTTTGCCCATTTGATAAGATATCCCTTGTTTAGCAATGGGTTTACCGCGCAAAAGTGCAGGGAATATACGAATGATTGCTTTGGATCTTTTTAAATCATGGAAAACTGTGACGTTTAAGAGGCCATCATTAGACAATGCTTGGGGACAGATTGTTAATCCACCGCCGTATGATCTTGTATTCCCGCAAGCAATTAGCCAGGTTCCTTTTAAAGGTTTTACGCTTCCGTCAATGATCATTTGTCCGCTGAAGGACTTAAAAGTGAAGGCGGTGACTAAGGCAGCAATGACATAGGTTAATGAACCAAGCTTAATACTATTAAGAAAGGGCTTATAAAATGCTTTTTCTATGCGCTCGCCGATTGCAGATTCTATGCCTATGCCCGCAATGGTAATCCCAAAGCGATGATTCAGCTTAAGTAAGTCTATCGTTGTCAGTTTGCCGATTTTTAACTGTTGTACAAACTGTTTAGGGTCATGTGTTAAGTTAAACATTCGGGCTGTGTCATTTCCAGAACCAGCAGGAAAAATTGCAATCGGTATGGACGTATTGGCAAGTTGTTGAATAACAGAGTTACTGGTGCCATCGCCTCCGACAATCGCGACAGCTTTAACGCTGTGTGAGCGGAGTTGTTGCTCAATAAAAAGATTTGTTTCCGCGATGGAATGACTATTTATAGAGCGGTACGGGGTGCCATCTTTTAGCAAAAATGCTTCGATTTTTAACCAAGCTGCTAGTGGTTTTCCGTCACCAGCCAATGAATTTACAACAAAAATATAGATGATCGCACCTCGTTTCTATTCCTCTTTTGAGATAAAAAAGAATGAGCTTCTTATTCAATCGATTTCATAGGAAGGTTATTATGAAATTGACTCCTATCAAATAGTGTAACAATTTTCTGTTAAATAAGGTATGATTATATGATAAATTTCATCTGATTACTAGAAGCGTAAGGGGATGGTATGATATGGCGGACTATCAATTAAAACACATACAAAGAGATGCTGAAATTCCAACACAACGTGCAATGATCAAGAAGGCAATTGAAGAAGACTTGTCTGAAGATCCATTTGTCATCGCAGTATTCTACGGCGGGTCGATTGGAAGTCACGAGACGGACTTATACTCAGATATAGATTTACGTATTATTGTTGCAGAAGAAGAGTTTGAAAATTATCGATTGAAAAAGAAAGAGCGCTGTAAGAAGTGGGGCAATGTCTTGTTTTATGAAGATGTACCTTATTCAAATTACTGTACAGCTCATTATGATCATTTTGTTAAAGTAGATACATTTTATTATCAATTAAAAGATGTATTGCCTTCTATTAACATGAGTAAAATTGAAGTGCTATTCGATACGAGCGAAATGTTAGAAGATGTTGTGTCAAAGTCTCAACAGCTTACTTTTGAGCCCACATATGAAGATGTCGCCTTTTGGCGGACGAAATTTTTTTCGAACCTTCATGAGACGTATCGCCGGGCCATGCGAGGTGAGTTTTACTATGCGCTTCACTGTTTGGATAATTTACGATTCTTAATGACAACGGCTTGGTATATGGAAGCTGGTGTTCAGCCGAATGCATTTGGGGATTGGGCAAAAATCGAAGGAAATCGAAGCAAATTACAAACGTGGCAGTTGGCTGCACTTGGACAGTGGAACTGTGGTCGAGATTTGGAAGAAATTATGAATGTTGTGCATGAAATCGTACCTGAATTTAAAAAAGTTCATCAATCCTTGTGTAAGCGAGTAGGCTTAGACGAGCGCGTCGAATGGATGGAAGAAATTGTGAATCAAATTATGTAAAGGGTACAGAACTTGAAACAGCCGCGACTCCAAAATAGAGGAACGGTTGTTTTTTCTCGTGAAAAATCTGCCAACCTTAATGAGCGCTTAAACGATAACAACATGTAAATCTGATAAGCTAATAGAAGAAGTTTTCAAAGGGGGGATTTATATGGCATGGCTTTACGTTCTCTTTGCGGCAATTGTAGAAGTATTTTGGGTGATTGGCTTACGTTATTCTGAATCTCTTTTAGAATGGACAGGGACGATTATCATGATTGTATTTAGTTTTTATTTTATTATCAAAGCTTGCGAGAAAATACCAGCAGGCACTGTTTATGCAGTATTTACTGGATCGGGTGCAGCGGCGATTGTACTCATTGATGTCCTTGTTTTTGATGCGCCTTTTTCGTTTGTAAATTTGTTTTTTATTGGCTTGATCATCGTAGGTGTTGTGGGGATTAAGATGACATCAGATGAAAGTGATGAAGAGTTCGCGTGAAGGGGGTGTGCTTGTGGCTTGGTTTTATCTTATCATTGCAAGTTTCGGAGAGATTTTTGGCGTGTTGTCGATTAATGTGTTTATACGAAAGATATCGATTGGGCGGCTTCTATTGCTGATTGCGTCTTTTTCGTTTGGTTTTATTTTTTTAGCGCTTGCGATGAGAGAAATTCCGATGGGGACCGCGTATGCAATATGGACAGGCTTAGGTGCGGTTGGGGCAGTTTT
Source organism: Sporosarcina sp. (assembly GCA_029263945.1). Classification (GTDB taxonomy): domain Bacteria; phylum Bacillota; class Bacilli; order Bacillales_A; family Planococcaceae; genus Sporosarcina. The sequence continues at coordinate 1,632 of JARIDM010000061.1, read as the reverse complement.
GGTTGGCGTATTCTTTTTTAATGAGTCGGCTAGCTGGAAGCGAATGATGTTTTTGACGTTTATCATTTCAGGTGCTGTAGGGTTGAAAGTCTTTACTTAGGGTACCGGGAAGGCTCGAATTGCGTCAAAGATTGTAGAATCGTGTATACTATTTATATCTAAGTAATCGGGAAGAAGGCGGAAAAATGAGTTCTAAATATGCAGATGATAGTACAGCTTTACATACAGATTTATACCAAATAAATATGGCCGAGTCCTATTGGGCAGATGGCATACACGAAAAAAAGGCCGTATTTGAATTGTTTTTTAGAAGTTTACCTTTTGGGAATGGTTATGCGGTTTTTGCAGGGTTAGAGCGTATTTTGGACTATTTAAAAGAGTTTAAGCTAAGCGAAAGTGATCTTGCGTATTTAAAGGAAGAACTTCATTACAAAGATGACTTTCTCGCCTTTTTAAAGGATCTTCGTTTTACAGGCGATGTTTATTCGATGATTGAGGGAGAACTTGTATTTGCGAATGAACCAATTATTCGCGTAGAGGCTCCTTTAGTAGAGGCGCAACTTGTTGAATCTGCGTTGTTGAACATTGTTAATTATCAAACGCTAATTGCGACGAAAGCGAGTCGTATTAAACAAGTGGCAAAAGATGAAATTGTCATGGAATTTGGAACGAGACGTGCGCATGAAATGGATGCGGCTATTTGGGGAGCGCGTGCGACAATTATTGGTGGGGTAGAGGCCACGAGTAATGTCCGTGCAGGAAAACGTTTTGGTATTCCTGTTTCTGGTACACACGCACATTCACTCGTCCAAGCGTATAAAAGTGAGTATGAAGCATTCCACTCTTATGCAAAGCGTCATAAAGATTGTGTGTTTCTTGTAGATACATACAACACGCTTAAAATCGGTGTGCCAACAGCAATCCAAGTGGCAAAAGAACTCGGAGATAAAATTAACTTTTTCGGCATTCGTCTCGACAGTGGTGATATTGCATTCTTGTCTAAAGAAGCACGCCGCATGCTAGATGAAGCAGGCTTTCATGATGTAAAAATTGTTGCATCAAATGACCTCGATGAATATAAGATATTGAATTTAAAAGCACAAGGTGCAAAAGTGGACGTTTGGGGAATTGGTACGAAACTCATTACAGCTTATGATCAGCCAGCACTGGGCGCAGTTTATAAAATCGCTTCAATTGAAAATGATGAAGGTCAAATGGAAGATACGATTAAGATTTCGTCAACTACTGAGAAAGTAACGACGCCTGGACAGAAAAAGCTATATCGTATTATCGACAAAGAAAATGGTAAAGCTGAAGGCGACTATATTACGATGCATGATGAAGATCCGACAGCTGAGAAAAGATTGAAAATGTTCCACCCCGTGCACACATTTATTTCGAAGTTTGTCACAAACTTTGAAGCAAAGAACTTACATGTAAAAGTGATTGAAGCTGGGGAAGTGATTTATGAAAATCCAAGCTTAAACGCGATGCGTGACTATGCACATGAAAACTTAGAGCTACTATGGGATGAACATAAAAGATCGTTGAATCCAGAACAGTATCCAGTCGATTTAAGCCAAAAATGTTGGGATAATAAAATGCGAAATATCCAAGAGGTACAGGAAATGG
>JARIDM010000022.1 GCA_029263945.1 Sporosarcina sp. | reverse complement strand
AAGTGAATCATTGGCTTTGTGCAAGTGCTGCAGAGGAGATACCATGCGGCACTTCATGATGCTGTCGACATCTTGCTTCGTATGCTTCTGATGCGCCTACAAGAATGACAGGGTCATCATAACCAGCTGGGGCCCCTTCGATTAAACGCTGGGTTCGACTTGCCGGTGAACCACAGACGACACAGACAGCTTGTAGTTTTGTAATATGCTCAGCGATTGCTAACAAACGAGGCATTGGGCCAAACGGATTTCCTCTGAAGTCCTGGTCAAGTCCTGCAAGAATGACACGAAATCCCTCATCAGCAAGGGTCATTACCGTTTCAACGATACCATCGTCAAAAAACTGCGCTTCATCTATTGCGATAATGTCATAACCGCTTTTGTCAAAGTCTCTAATATGAGCGGAGCTGGCAACAGGATTCGCAATTACAGTTGTTCCGTTGTGGCTTACAACAGCCTCTTCACTATAGCGATCATCTATCTCAGGTTTAAAGACAGCGATTTTTTGTTTGGCAAATTGTGCACGTTTTACGCGGCGAATCAGCTCTTCTGACTTTCCAGAGAACATACTGCCACAAACAACTTCAATCCAACCACCTTGAACAGTTGCATACATAATTGACTCACCTTCCATTGAAAATGTATATGGTATCTATCATACCCCAAAAACGGCTCATGTTGATTTAAAAATAGTGAATTCTTTATTTTATTTTATCCGAGTCAATTTCATAATGACCTTATTCTGCGACAGCGACACAACATATCGTTCGGGAACGGTTCAACCCGACTATATGTTGTGGTGGTGGAGCAATAAAACCCCTATTATGAAATTGATTGATCCTCTAACTATAATAACAGAAAATACCCGTCTGGTGTATTTGCACACCGACGGGTATTTGGTAAAATTCTTATGCTTCTTCTTCGTCGCGACCTTCTTCTTTGATACCATATTTCTTGTTGAAACGGTCGACACGGCCGTCCGCTGCAGCAAATTTCTGGCGTCCAGTGTAGAATGGGTGACATTCTGAACATACCTCAACACGAATATCTTCTTTAACAGATCCTGTTTCAAATGTGTTTCCACATGAACAGATTACTGTTGCCGTTTTGTAGTCTGGGTGTAATCCTGCTTTCATCAATCTCACTCCTCTCGCTCTGAACCATCCGGAACAGAATATAATTTCAGGAGTTTAATAAAAAGAAAATCATTGCACAGCTGTGCGCGTTTCTTTTATCTCCTTATCAGACTGATGCCTTACACGACCCGATTATGTCAGCCGTATATGCAGCAGATCATTTAAACGTTACCTAAATGAGTATACCAAATCCTTACAGGGACTGCAACTTTTTCTTTCGTTCTTAAATTGACCAGACGTCTTGTAAATCTCTCTGGATTAAATGAGCCCTTTGCCCTTACGCTGGGTTTTCATTTCGGAATTTAACTTATCAAAAAATGCTTCATTTGATGGCGTTTGAACAAGCTTTTTCATAAACCGTTCGACAAAATCAGGTGCATCGGAAAATGTTTTGCGAATGCCCCAAAGTTTTTCTAGTTGGTCTTTCGGAAGAAGTAACTCTTCTTTTCTCGTACCAGAACGACGAATGTCAAGGGCAGGGAAAATACGACGCTCAGCTAGTTGACGATCTAAATGAAGTTCTAAGTTGCCCGTCCCTTTAAACTCTTCATAAATGACTTCGTCCATTCTAGATCCTGTATCCACAAGTGCTGTGGCTAAAATCGTTAAACTGCCGCCCTCTTCTAGATTACGTGCTGCACCGAAAAATCGTTTTGGGCGATGAAAAGCAGCTGGGTCTATCCCACCCGATAATGTACGACCACTCGGGGGAATAACCAGGTTATAGGCTCTTGCAAGCCTCGTAATTGAATCCATTAAAATCACCACGTCTTTTTTATGTTCCACAAGACGCATCGCGCGCTCAAGAACAAGTTCAGCAACTTTAATATGATTTTCTGGTAACTCATCAAAAGTTGAACTTACAACATCTGCTTTTACAGAACGTTCAATATCTGTCACTTCTTCTGGCCGCTCGTCAATCAGTAAAACGATGAGTTCAGCATCTGGATGATTTGTCGTCACTGCATTCGCAATTTCTTTTAGCAACATTGTTTTACCTGCTTTTGGAGGCGCAACAATTAGACCGCGTTGTCCAAAACCAACGGGTGCAACTAAGTCCATAATTCTTGTCGATAGGTTAGCTGGGATTGTTTCTAATTTCATATGACGTTCAGGATACAGAGGCGTAAGTGCTGGGAAATGGACCCGGTTCCTTGAGTCTTCGGGATTTTCACCATTCACCGCTTCAACTTGTAACAACCCGTAATAACGTTCAGATTCTTTTGGAGGACGTACTTTCCCCGCAACTTTATCACCATTTCGTAAATCAAAACGGCGAATTTGGGAAGCGGAAATATAAATGTCTTCAGAGCTTGAGGAATAATTGATTGGACGAAGGAAACCGTACCCTTCTGATTGTATAATCTCAAGCACACCATCCATGAAGAAAAAACCTTCTTGTTCAGCTCTTTGTTTTAATATAGAAAAAATGAGCTCTTTTTTTGTCATTTTTGCATAATAGGCAATCTTAAATTGTCGCGCTTGCTCATATAGCTCTTTGAGCGTCATGTTTTCTAGCGCTGACATCGTTAATGTACTCATTTTTCACGCACCACTCTTTTTCTAGTTTAATGGGTATAATTTATTGAGGTTTTCATGCATAGACGTTTGGGTAGGGTTCGCATTAAAAGCCAATTGTCTGCTAGAGAAAAGCTTCCCTAGCAGACGTTAGCTTTTACTGCGTATTAGTCTTGCATGACAAGATGAGGTTTTTTATGCATACTATGGCGACCTTCTACGAAACGAATTGTACCAGACTTAGAGCGCATTACGAGTGAATGTGTCTCACTATATCCCCCGTTATAACGGACGCCGCGAAGCAATTCTCCGTCTGTTACACCTGTGGCAGCAAAGATTGCATCGTCACCTTTCACAAGGTCATCCATATAAAGCACTTGGTTTACATCAATGCCCATTCGCTCACAACGTGCGAGTTCTTCTGGATTAGACGGCACAAGTCTACCTTGAATTTCACCACCGAGACATTTTAGTCCAACTGCTGAGATCACTCCTTCTGGAGCACCTCCGAGTCCGAATAAGATATCAACACCTGTTTCTCCAAACGCAGTGTTAATCGCACCTGCAACGTCTCCGTCGGAAATTAGCTTGATACGCGCGCCAGTTGCTCGAATCTCTTCAATGATTTTTGCGTGGCGTGGACGGTCTAACACTGTTGCAACAACATCTTGAATATCTTTGTTTTTCGCTTTGGCAACCGCAAACAAATTCTCTTCAATGGATGCATCAATGCTAATTTTACCAACTGATTCAGGACCAACTGCGATTTTATCCATGTACATATCTGGTGCATTCAATAGATTTCCTTTGTCCGCAATCGCAAGTACCGCGAGCGCATTCCAACCACCTGACGCGACAATATTCGTCCCTTCAAGTGGATCTACCGCAACATCTACTGCGGGACCATTGCCCATACCTAGTTCTTCTCCGATATAGAGCATTGGCGCTTCATCCATCTCGCCTTCACCGATTACGACAACGCCTTGCATTGGAATTGTATCAAATACCATTCGCATAGCAGTTGTTGCTGCATCATCGGCTTCGTTTTTCAAGCCACGTCCCATCCAACGTGCTGCTGCAACACCAGCAGCTTCAGTCACGCGTACGAGTTCCATCGATAAACTTCGTTCCATATGTGCGCCTCCTATGTTTTTAAGTTACATTTATAACACCTAACGTCACATTATTATATCACATTTCACGAAACGTTAATCTATCAATCTTTCGATATCGCTTCTTCTTGAATTGTTACTTTTTCAATCGCCGCACCGAGTCCTTGGAGCTTCTCTATTAACGAACTATAGCCACGCTCGATGTGTTGAATCTCTCGGACTTCTGTTATACCTTCTGCCATTAGCCCTGCAAGTACAAGTGCGGCACCCGCCCGAAGGTCAGTTGCACGTACGATTGCGGCTTGTAGCGGTGTTGGACCAGAAATAATTGCTGTTCGACCATCCACACGTCCCGTTGCGTTCATTCTACATAACTCATCTATTTGCTTAAATCTAGCAGAGTAGACTGTATCTGTAATGACAGACGTACCGACTGTTTGTGTAAGTAAAACCGAGAATGGTTGTTGTAAATCCGTTGGGAAACCAGGATAAACAAGCGTCTTCACATCGACACTTTGAAGTTCCTCAGTTTTCGGAATAATAATTTTCTCATCTTTTTCGATGATGTCTACACCCATTTCACGTAACTTCGCTGTCAATGCTTCTACGTGGAATGGAATTACATTTTCGATGGTAACGCCGTCACCAGCTGCAGCCGCCATAATCATAAATGTCCCTGCTTCGATGCGATCTGGAATAATTGTATGACGTGTTCCATGAAGTTTCTCCACACCTTCAATGCGAATCACATTCGTTCCTGCACCTTTGATGTTGGCACCCATATTCGATAAGAGTGTTGCAACGTCAATGATTTCAGGCTCTTTTGCTGCATTCTCAATGGTCGTTTGACCTTTTGCGCGTACAGCAGCTAACATAATATTAATGGTTGCCCCTACACTTGCAACATCCAAATAAATTTTCGCGCCGCGCAATTCTTTTGCACGTAAATAGATTGCCCCGTGCTCATTCGTAACTTTAGCACCAAGCGCTTCAAAGCCTTTAATATGCTGGTCTATCGGACGCGGCCCTAAATGACAGCCACCTGGAAGACCAATTACTGCATGCTTAAATCGCCCTAACATTGCACCCATTAAATAGTAAGATGCGCGTAACTTTTTCACATTCCCGTTAGGTAGCGGCATCGAAATAATCTCTGTCGGATCGATGACCATTTCACCGTCGCTAAACGTTACTTTTCCCCCAACGTCTTCGAGAAGCGCTTGGAGTGTATAAACGTCAGAGATTTCCGGCAATCCTTCGATTGTAACCGGCGAATCCGCTAAAATGGATGCTGGAATAAGCGCCACCGCACTATTTTTCGCCCCACTTACTTTAATTGTACCTTGAAGCTTTTTTCCACCTTTTATTCTATAAACGTCCATTCCTGTATTTTTCACGTTCACTTGTTCTTTCTACCTTCCCAATCCGCTAAAAACGCTTCGATGCCTTTGTCAGTTAATGGGTGGTTGAACAATTGTTGTAATACATTGAATGGAGTTGTGGCAATATGTGCACCGTTAAGGGCTGCATCAGTAATGTGTTGGGGGCTTCGAATCGATGCTGCAATAATTTCAGTTTCAATACCGTGCTGAACAAAAATTTCAGAAATCGTACTCACAAGTGACATCCCTGCTTGGCCGATATCATCTAAACGCCCAAGAAAAGGAGATACATAAGTAGCGCCAGCACGTGCTGCAAGCAATGCTTGGTTCGCACTAAAAATAAGCGTAACGTTTGTTTTAATGCCTTCTTTCGCAAATACAGCACAAGCTTTTAAGCCTTCTGGCGTCATCGGTAATTTCACTGTAATATTGGGGGCGATTTCCGCTAATTCTCGTCCTTCTTTTAACATACCTTCTGCGTCAAGTGCAATCACTTCAGCGCTTACTGAACCGTCTACGAGTTCTGTAATTTCACGTAAACGATCATGAAAAGGGACGTCTTCTTTTGCAACAAGTGAAGGGTTCGTCGTAACGCCTGAAACAATCCCCCAACTATGCGCTTCTTTAATCTCATCAAAATTTGCCGTATCTATAAAAAACTTCACATTATTTCCTCCTTTAGATTTAAAGAAGGAGGAATTACCCAATTGGTGATCCCTCCTTCGCAAATGTTTATTATGCTTTTTGTGAACTACCGAATTCGCGCATTTTACCAATTACTGTTTCTTTAATTGCATCACGCATCGGCGTTAAGAATTTACGTGGATCATATTCTTCAGTATCTGCTGCAAGTGCATCACGAACAGCTTTTGTACCTTGAATTTGGTTTTCAGTGTTGACGTTGATTTTTGATGTTCCTAGTGAAATCGCACGTTGTAAATCTTTTAGTGGAATCCCTGTACCACCGTGCAATACGAGTGGAATTGCTGATTCCTTTGAAATTGCTTCCATCTCTTCAAATCCTAGGTTTGGTTCTCCTTTATAAGGACCATGAACCGATCCCAATGCAGGTGCGATACAATCGATACCTGTTTTTTCTGCTAGTTCTTTACATTCTGCTGGATCTGCATAAATGACACCTTCTGCAATAATGTCGTCTTCTTGTCCACCTACAACACCAAGTTCAGCTTCTACTGAAACATCGCGCGCATGTGCATAATCAACAACTTTCTTCGTTGTTTCAATGTTTTCTGCAAAAGGTTTAGAAGAAGCATCAATCATCACTGAAGAGAATCCAGCGTCAATCGCTTCTTTACATTTCTCAAAACTTGAACCATGGTCTAAGTGAATTGCAACTGGTACTGTAATTTCATAGTCATGCATAAGTCCTTTAACCATGTTTACAACCGTTGTAAATCCTCCCATATATCGAGCAGCACCTTCAGAAACACCTAAAATAACTGGTGAGTTTTCTTCTTGTGCAGCCTTAAGAATACCTTGCGTATATTCTAAGTTATTGATGTTGAATTGACCAACTGCATAGCCTTCTTCTTTACCTTTAATCATCATGTCTTTCATCGAAACTAGTGCCATTTAAAATTCCTCCTTTAGATTATAAAGAAACATTCATTTTCTTTGACAACTTTATTCTAAACTGTTTCAAGTAAAATTAGTACAACTTACGCTTTTAATTATAACAAAACCAAGTAGGCTTTACCACTTCCGAAGTGTTTACTTTTCGAACAATTGGTGGACAGCATCCCGTAATTCAAATATGTCAAAGGGCTTTGTAAAATATTTTAGTGCCCCTATCTTCAAGGCTTCTTCAGTTAAAGCGATTTCATCATAAGCCGTCATCATAATTACAGGTAATTCTGGCCATTTCAATTTCAGTTCTTTTAAAACATCTATTCCACTCATTCCTGGCATCTTCATATCGAGTAAGACGCAGTCTGGTTGTTCATTTTCTAATGTTTTAAGCGCTTCCAACCCATTTACAGCAATTTGTGTTTCAAAGTTTTCTTGGTTAAAGAGCTCTTGTAATAGAAGGCGGATTCCTGGTTGATCGTCTACAATTAGTATTTTTTTTGACACTTGACTAAACCCCTTTTGAACAGCATAGTCTGACTACTTTGACATCTCACTGCAGAAACCCTTTGTTTTCAACATATCTTTTTCCTTTGGCAATTCAACGCGCCTGTTTTATACTGGTATCGGGGTGAATCACATGAAAATGTTAACGACACAAATTGGTGGCTTGTTTCAGCGGTTGGCGGAGAACAATGAGGAAGCAATAGAAGAAACTGCACGCCTTCTGGCACAAGCAACGATTGGGGAAGGCAAAGTAATTTTTGCAGGGTTTGATGAATTAAGTACCGTCTACACCGTTTCACAAAATGAGTTGGACCCTTTTATCGGGGCAACCGAGTACCAATCCAACAAAGAGATTAACACACCTGACCGCGTATGGATTCTAACAAAGTCCGCAAAGGATCCGCGTGCATTGAAACTCGCGCGTGCGCTTTCACTTCAGTTCATTCCTTTTGCAGCACTTGCAATTGAAAAAGAAGATAAAGACAATGAATTGGCGCATTTAGCAGCCACTTATATTTCAACTGGTCTAACGAAAGGATTGCTTCCTGGAGATGATGGTCAACGGATGGTACAGCCTCATGCGCTGGCGACTTTGTTTGTCTATGAAGCAGTAAAAATAGCATATGACGAAATGGTCACGGATGATTAAATAAAATCACGCATCCAAAAAAACAGCCATCACGTAGTTCTCGTGATGGCTGTTTTTTATTTTTCTTGATGTGCCAATGATGCTTTTACAAATTCACTAAAGAGTGGTTGCGGACGCGTTGGACGCGATGCAAATTCTGGGTGGAATTGGCACCCTATAAAGAATGGATGATCTGCCAGTTCAAGAATTTCCACAAGTTGGCCGTCTGGACTAATGCCAGAAAAAATCATGCCAGCCGCTTCTAATTGCTCACGGTACTCATTATTAAATTCATACTTGTGACGGTGACGTTCGTATATAAGCGGCTCATTATATGCAGCAAATGCTAGCGTATCTTCTTTTACTTTACACGGATAGAGTCCAAGACGCATTTTACTTCCGTTGGCATCTCTTTGTGCCAATGACAAGTCAATCATTGCGTATGGTGTCTCTGGGTTGAATTCAGTTGAATCCGCCCCTTTAAGCCCCATCACATTGCGTGCATATTCAACCGTTGCCAATTGCATGCCTAGTGAAATCCCAAAGAAAGGAATATTGTTTTCCCGTGCATACGTAATGGCT
>JARIDM010000262.1 GCA_029263945.1 Sporosarcina sp. | reverse complement strand
AACTCCCAGTTTGAGTTGAATCTCGGACTGTTCATCGGTACATTATCAGTATGTCCCGTTACGATAATATGTCTCGGCGTGTCAAAAAGAAGTAATTCAGTGATTTCTTCTGCAATTGGTAGATATTCTTTTTTAATATCTGCCTGGCCTGGGTTAAATAGAACACTATCTCGTATGACAATTAAGAGACCTTCATCCGTAATTTTGGTTTCGAATTGGTTTTCAAGTTCATTTACGCCAATATATTCATCTACCCGGTTTTTAATTTCACCTAGTGATTTTTGATCTTCTAAATAGGAACTGTCTTCCATATCGCCACCTGCGGGATCTTTAGGTACTGGTGTTGAAACAGGTGATGAATTCTCCATAAACCCTTGTCCACTATCAAAAATATCACTAAATACTTCAGACATTTGTTGAAATTTTGTTTCGTCTACAGTACTAGAGGCAAACAAAACAATAAACAATGCCAGCAGCAGTGTCATTAAATCAGCGTAGGGTAAAAGCCAAGATTCGTCCATTTCATGTTCTTCATGTTTTTTCTTACGCCTCTTCGCCAACTTGTCCGGCCCCTTTCCCATCAAGTTCCTCAGCCAACTTGCGACGTTCTCCTACTGATAAATACGATGCTAATTTTTGTTCAATTACTCGAGGGGCCTCCCCTTCAAGGACTGAAAGTATGCCTTCAATCATCATCATTTTTTGTCTGACTTCTTCATTTGATTTTCTCTTTAACTTGTTAGAGAATGGATGCCATAAAACGTAACCTGTAAATATACCAAGTAGCGTTGCAATAAATGCAGCTGAAATTGCAGCCCCTAATGCATCCACGTCATTCATATTAGAGAGTGCTGCAATAAGGCCTACAACAGCCCCTAAAACCCCTAGTGTTGGGGCATAAGTTCCTGCTTGAGAAAATATAAGTGCACCTGTACTATGACGTTTTTCCAATGCTTCTACTTCTTCATTCAATACATCTCGAATATATTCTGCGTTTTGTCCATCAATTGCAAGCCCTAACCCATTTTTTAAAAATGGATCTTCAATCTCATCTGTTTTCGCTTCTAAAGACAGAAGACCTTCACGTCTTGCAACATCCGCCCACTCAGAAAACATGCGAATAATTTGCGTATCGGATACTAATTTACGTTCTTTAAAAATAACCCCAAAAAGTTTTGGGACATTCTTTAGCTCATTCATAGGAAATGCTATGGTAACTGATGCAATTGTTCCAAATACAATAATTAGGATTGCTGGAATATTCCAAAGAGCACCTAAACTAACACCTTTTAGAACCATTCCTACACCAAGTGCAATCAGTCCAATGACAAGTCCAACAATTGTTGATAAATCCATTAATCGTACCCCCAAGTATTCAATTCTCTTTATTATTTCGGCTTCTTTTGCGATTTCTTTAGACAATATTTAATAAAAAACAAACCTTTTCTACATGATGTGACAACTTTAATTCGTTTTTTAAAAAGTGGCTGGGACAAAACCGAAAATGCGTGAAGAATCCTAGGTTTCACAAGATTTTATTTGTGTTATCGGCACTTTCCTAGTCGTTATCGGCGGTTTTCTTATCGCTATCGGCACTTTTTCAAAGGTTATCAGCACGTTTAGCATACTTATCGGCGAAACGTTCTCTTTAACCTAGCTAGAACACACAAAAGACAACATAGCGCCTCGAATTAATCCTTGGCTCACTAAAACATCAAGTTTTCACGTAGTCTGTTGCGTTTTCCCTTGAACTTTTGATTCTTCTTAAAAGCGTGAAATGCAAAAACGACTTGAAGCCAAGTACAAGAACGTTGATTCCACATTGATTACTACGTTATTTCCTTTAGATTAACCTCATTTGTCCCACCCTTCTTTTATTTTAAGGTCAACCTTTTTTACATTCTAACGTACGCCATTTTTAAGTTTGACTATTCTTTATATTAGGTCATATCAGACAATAGACATTGCACTCCGCACACACTAATTGTTACTATGTAAGATAGAACACATAAAGGAGAGATTAGATGGTACCATTCAATCAAAAACTAGAAAATTATGCAGATCTTGCAATCAATGTTGGGGTCAATATCCAACCCGATCAAATTCTATTTGTTAGCGCTTCAACAGATACAGTTGAATTTGCACGCTTGATAACAGATAAGGCATATGAAGCGGGTGCGCGCCAAGTGATTGTTGATTTCTCTGACGATATTATTTCACGTTTACGCTTTGAGAAAGCACCAAGTGATTCATTTTCCGAATTCCCTCAGTGGAAAGTAATGGAGCGCGAACAGCTTGCTGCGC
>JARIDM010000189.1 GCA_029263945.1 Sporosarcina sp. | reverse complement strand
TCTTTTGCTTTTATAACGATATAGTCAGGCTGAGTCATTATTAATTATCTCCTATCCGTATGTGTCTTTTATCATATCATAGAAAAAGGATATGCAAGTAAAATCACAAGAGATTTCAATTGCCTTAAATTTCAGCGTATCGCTTTAGGACATTTTAATGAGCGACAGAATTTCTGCTCTCTTAATATCATCGTGCTCATAAATTCCTCGCGCTACCGTTGTCACTGTTTTTGTGCCTGGTTTACGAATGCCACGCATCGACATACACATATGCTCTGCCTCAATAAGCACGTAAACACCTTGTGGATTTAGCATGTCCATCATCGCATCTGCTACAGTGGATGTAATCCGTTCTTGGAGTTGTGGTCTTCTTGCAGTTGTTTCGACCGCTCTTGCTAATTTACTTAAGCCAGCGACAATGCCGTCACGGGGAATGTAGGCAATATGTGCATGTCCATGAAATGGAACGAGATGATGCTCGCACATTGAATGAAAGGGGATATCTTTGACGAGAACAACTTCATCATGATCTTCATGAAAAACTGTTTCAAAGTAATCGCGTGGATCTTTATTTAATCCTTCAAAAACCTCTGCATACATTTTTGCAACACGTTTGGGTGTATCAACGAGACCTTCTCGACCCGTGTCTTCACCAATCGCTTCAAGGATCATTGTCACTGCTTGTTCCATTTTCTTATAATCTACTTCATGCATTTTAAACTTAATCCTCCTCAATCGGAAAAGCTATTTCTTCACAGATAGTAGCATATTCCGCCTTCTCCGTACAGTTCATGCGCTCATTATTTTAAACATCGTAAAATAAAAGGAGTCTGTCTATGAATCTAAAATCAGATTCTACAGACAGACTCCTATGTAACTTCACGATTACTTAACTGCGTCTTTTAGCGCTTTGCCCGCTTTGAAAGCAGGTACCTTGCTTGCAGCAATATCGATTTCTTTACCTGTTTGTGGGTTACGTCCTTTACGTGCAGCACGCTCACGAACTTCAAAAGTTCCGAAACCAATTACTTGAACTTTTTCACCTTCACCAAGAGTTGTTTGGATTGTTGCGAAAACAGCTTCGACAGCAGATGTTGCATCTTTCTTTGAAAGTTCTGTTGACTCAGCTACTGAGTTAATTAATTCTGATTTATTCATACCATTCACCTCCTCTCAATGAGTTGTTCATTGCAATACTGTAAAAAGAGTATCACAAGAAAAAGCACCATGCAACAATATCAGCAAAGTTTCACTATAAACATGCATTTTTCGCCAAAAATGAAGAAAAAGACCCGTTTTTAACGAGTCTTCTACGTAGGTTTATAGCCAATGAAAAAAATCATACGATGAACGTAATCATGCCCTTATTACCATCATTTACCATCTGTTCAATGGTTTCTCGGAGTCGTTTTCGCGCATTTGTTGGGACAGAATCTGTTTTGAAACGAATGCTTTCTTTCATCACTTCATGGAGTGGTGTTCCAAATAGTTGCGTTTCCCACAATGCCTCCCGATCATGTAAATAAGCCTCTTTTAGATCCTTTAATAAATGTAAACTATGGAACTCAGAGCCAATTAATGGTGAAAATTCCGCTTCCATATCAACTCGAATGATATGCAGAGACGGTGCCTTTGCTTTCATCCGTACGCCAAAAAAGTCATTTTGTTTAATAAGTTCTGGCGGGGTAGGATTAAAGTCTGAGATGACTGGTAACGCAACTCCATAACCATCACTTTTCGCTGCTTCAATAGCTTCTGCATACATATTGTAGGACCTTTTTGCTTTCGATGCTTCTTGGACAAATACGAGCCAATCTTTTTTCGTTTCAATTTGCTGGCCCATTATTTCCTCACAAGTTTCTCGAAATGCTTGTTCTTCCATTTCAATTTTTATCGATGCCTTTCCCTGGCCAGCATCCACTTCCACAACTTCTGCATGTTGAACATACTTTTCATCTTTAAGTCTTTCTGCTAGCTCTTGTACTTTTCTAATTTTCGATGCCTCAAGAAACCCCTCGCTAATTACTTTATCGATTGAGGAATTTAGTTCATGTTCATTTCCGAGCACATCCATCCAATCAGGTTTTTGTAATTCAATTTCTGAAATTGGAAATTCGTACAACGCTTCTTTTAAAATCAGTTGGATTTCACTTGCGTTTAATTGGTCAGCACTAATCGCAATTACGGGTACCTCGTATCTTTCGTGTAACTCTTCTTTAAGCGCAATCGTTTTTTCATTCGCAGGCATCTTTGAATTTAAAACGATGACGAAAGGCTTGCCAATATCTTGCAGTTTGTTGACAATATCCACTTCCGCAACTTCTGCTGCGTCTCTCGGAATATTATTTACTGTACCATCCGTCGTTACGAGTATGCCAATCGTTGAATGGTCTCTAATTACTTTATCCGTGCCAATGCGCGCAGCCTCTTCAAAGGGCACTGGTTCGTTGTGCCATGGTGTATGGACATACTTAGGACCCTCTTCGTCCTCATGGCCCTTCACACCGTCTATTACATACCCTACACAATCCGCTAGTCGAATATGAAATTGTAATTCCCCATCTCCAACAGATACAGACGTCCCTTGTGCTGGCACAAACTTTGGTTCAGCTGTCATAATCACTGGACCTGGTGAACTTTGTGGCAGTTCATCCTGTGCTCGTATTTTGTCCGCCTCATCTGTCATGTTTGGGATAACGACTTCTTCCATGACCCGCTTCACGAACGTGGATTTTCCAACACGTACTGGGCCAACCACACCGATGTAAATATCACCATCTGTTCGTCTGGCCAAATTTTCATACAGCTCTTCTTTCATCCATCGTCCTCCTTTTCTCCGCATATAAGTTTATGTAACAGAAAAACGTTTCATGCAGAATGCACGAAACGTTTTTCTATTACCTATCAAATTAGAGAGATTACTTCTTCATAAAGACGAGTTCATTGTCTTCGTCAACTGTATATGGGCGTGAATAGGCTGGTAAAACAGGTGAAATGTCTTCAAGTAAATAACGAATGTCATCACCTGGTTTTACGTCTGGTTTTTCCTCCATCAGAATTTTGTTTAAATCTATGGAATAATCGACGTAAAAGTTGCCATCTCCGCCTACTACTATTGGAAGTTGCACATTTGAGTAAGGACTTTGAACAGTGAGTGGAGATTTAAAGCCCATCGTTTTAAAGTCGATTTCAAATACACCTGCACCGATTTCATCATGAAAAGGAACGGAGCCATTATTAATGCTTTTCCGTAGATTTAATTCTCGTATCCGTTCTGCCATACGAAGATCGACCACTTTTACAGTCGGTTCTTCTTCGACATCCATTAAGACATACTGAAATAGTCCCCCTTTTTCAAAAGCACTTGCAGGGATTTTCTCCGTATATTTAGGGACAATCATTGAAAATTCAATCGGATACTTTATATATTGATCGGTTTCAAGTTCTTTCGTTTTAATCGGGAGTAAACCACCCGTATCCGCTTGATATGTATCTACTGCACGCTGAACTAAATCGAGATGCTCCGGATGAGGCAAGCCAGCTATCGCTTCCTCTTCTGGTGCGTACATACACCCTGTTAACAGAAACACAACCGAAAGTAACAAAACAGCATGAATTCCTTTAGTAAATAAACGCATTAGGATCCTCCTGTCGGGCCATTAAAGACAAGATAAATCATCGCAAGAAAAGAAAATAATAACAATGAATAAGCGACGAGCGCAAAAATAATTTTCAACAATCTATTTTTCAATTTGTACCTACTTGTATAAATGAGTCCCATTGAAATTACCATAAAACCCATTGCATAAAAGGACAGCCACATCTTATCCATGGAGGACATTAAAGATCCACCTTTCTCTATTTAAAAATTAACGATTTCCAAACAAATCTTCGACCTCTTGTTTTTTCATTCGATTCATCAATTGGTCCACTGCTTTTTTCGGCTCGGCATCCTCAAATAAAACTGTATACAACGCCTCAGTTAAAGGCATTGACACCTCATATTTTGCTGCTAATTGATGTGCAGCTTTTGTTGTTCGAACGCCTTCTATAATCATTCCCATACCTTTAGTAACTTCTTCAAGGCTTTGCCCCTGCCCAAGCATATTCCCTGCTTTCCAATTTCGCGAGTGTACACTCGTACAAGTTACGATTAAATCGCCAAGTCCCGTAAGTCCTGAAAATGTCAACGGTTTTGCACCCATTGCTACACCCAACCTTGAGATTTCTGCAAGTCCACGTGTAATGAGTGCAGCTTTTGCATTGTCTCCATAACCGAGACCATCTGAAACCCCTGCACCCAAAGCAATGACATTTTTAAGCGCGGCACCAATTTCCACACCCATAAGATCAGCATTTGTATAGACCCTTAAGTAATTGTTCATGAAAAGATCTTGTACCTCTTCAGCAAATTCTATATTGCTCGAAGCAGCCGTTATTGTTGTTGGCTGACGCTCTACAACTTCCTCAGCATGACTAGGACCAGAGAGTGCGACAACATCTTTCAAATACATAGACGCAATTTCTTCTTTAATCATCTCTGAAATCCGTTTCAATGAATCAGGTTCAATCCCTTTCGAGACATGCACAAATAGTTTAGGCGCCGTCAACATCCCATTTATTTCTGAACTTACACTTCTAATGGCTTTTGTCGGTACAGCAATGACAAGCATATCTCCGTGTGCTACTGCTTCTTGAAGACTTGACGTAGCTTTTAAATTAGTCGGGAGCGATGCATTTGGTAAATAGGCACTGTTTTTATGCGTCTCATTTATTTCAGTAGATTGAATTTCTCTTCTTGCCCATAATAAACAGTCGTGGCCATTTTCAGCTAAAACAAAAGCAATCGCCGTGCCCCAACTTCCAGCCCCAATAACTGATATTTTCTTCATTTTAGTCACCCTTTTCATGAAGTAGTATGTTAAGTTCTCGCTCTTGTAATCAGACGAATCGGCGTACCTTCAAACCCAAATGATTCCCGTAGACGATTTCTTAAAAAACGTTCATAGGAAAAATGCATCATCTCGGGATGATTCACAAATACAATAAATGTTGGCGGTTTTACCGCTACTTGAGTTGCATAGTATATACGTAATCTCTTCCCTTTGTCCGTAGGTGCTGGGTTTCGAGCAACTGCATCTTCAATTACTTCATTTAATACGCTAGATTGAATCCGAAGTGCGTGATTTTCACTGATTAATTGAATGCTATCAAATAGACTTGTTACCCGTTGTTTTGTTTTTGCCGAAACGAAAGCAATCGGAGCATAGTCAAGAAACATAAAATTATCGCGTACTTTTGCCGTGAACTCATTCATTGTTTTATTATCTTTTTCAATGGCATCCCATTTATTCACGACAAACATGACACCTTTACCCGCTTCTTCTGCGTAGCCAGCAATTCGCTTGTCTTGTTCGCGGATGCCTTCTTCACCATTTAAAACAATGAGGACAACATCAGAACGATCGATCGCTTTTAATGCACGAAGGGCACTATATTTCTCTGTCGTTTCATAAACTTTTCCTTTTTTTCGCATTCCGGCTGTATCAATAATTTTATACTTTTGTCCATCATGTACATACGGTGTATCGATTGCATCCCGCGTAGTTCCTGCAATGTCACTCACGATTACTCTTTCTTCTCCAAGCAATGCATTCACGAGAGATGACTTCCCAACATTCGGTCGCCCAATTAACGAAAATCGAATGACGTCATCTTCAATCACTTCTTCCAAATCCTCTGGGAAACTATTCGCAACTTCATCTAACAAATCGCCCAGTCCAAGTCCATGTGAACCTGAAATTGGATAGGGATCGCCAAAACCTAAAGAATAAAAATCATAAATTTGGTCTCTCATTTCTGGATTGTCGATTTTATTGACCGCTAAAATAACGGGTTTCTTTGTTTGGTACAAAATTTTTGCAACATGCTCATCTGCGTCCGTTACGCCTTCTCGACCATTTACGAGAAAAATGATCACATCCGCTTCCTCAATCGCGATTTCAGCTTGGAGACGAATTTCATCTAAAAAGGGTTCATCTCCAATTTGGATTCCGCCTGTATCAATCAAGTTAAAATCATGCGTCAGCCAATCTGCGGAACTATAAATCCGATCTCTTGTAACACCTGCTATATCTTCTACAATTGAAATTCTTTCGCCAACGATTCTGTTGAAAATTGTCGATTTCCCGACGTTTGGTCTTCCGACAATCGCTACTGTTGGTTTCGTCATCTTAAAACATCCTTCCAGACTTATCTTCTGATAGTATACACAAAAAAAGATGATGATGCTCGAATGAGCACCATCATCACACAAAACTTTGAAAAAGATGTCTAGTTTTTAAACACTCTGTTGCAATAATGCCTCATTATAGTAAAATAAGTCATCCTCGATTTCATTCATCGTTTGTGTAAAATCATGTAAATCATTTATTCAGTGAATTTTTTTAACTGATCCCCGATGACATCACTTATTGAAAACCCTTGTGATTCTTCTGGCATTTTATATTCATGGATCGACTCATTTTCCTTTTCAATTAAATCTTTAATACTTAATGATAGACGTCCTTCTTCAACATTGACATCCAACACTTTCACGTCAACTTTCTGGCCTTCTTCTAGCACTTCATTCGGCGTACCAATATGATCATGTGATATCCGTGAAATATGAACCAAACCTTCTACCCCAGGCAATATTTCAACAAACGCACCGTATGATACAAGTCGTTTCACTGTTCCTTCTACCACAGAACCTTTAGGAACTTTGTCTTCAATCCCTTCCCAAGGACCCTCTAACGTTTCTTTTATAGATAAAGAAACACGTTCAGAATCAAGGTCAACTGATAAGATTTTCACTGTAACTTTATCGCCTACAGTTAAAACATCTTCAACTTTTTCAACGTGGTTGTGCGAAAGTTGAGAAATGTGAACCAAACCGTCAATGCCACCGATATCTACAAAGGCACCAAATGACGCAAGACGTTGAACAGTCCCTTCAATCACTTGACCATCTTCCAATTCCTCAAGAAGTGCGCCTTTTTGTGCAGCTTTTTCTTCTTGAATTACAGCACGATGGGAAAGAATAAGACGATTTTTTTCCTTATCCATTTCCACAATTTTAAATGTCATCATACGCCCCTTATATTCTTCAAAGGATTCAACAAAATGATCTTCAACTAAAGAGGCTGGAATAAATCCACGAACGCCTAAATCAACGACAAGTCCACCCTTAACAACATCTTTCACTTCTGTTTCAATGGTTTCTTTCGTATTAAACTTTTCTTCTAGAGAATCCCACGCATCTACGGCATCTACTTTACGTTTCGATAACACGTATATATCATCTTCTACTTTTGTAATCATGAGTTCTAGTTCATCACCAACAGATACAATGTCTGACGCTTTTTCAATATGCAAACTGGAGATTTCACTTATCGGGATCACGCCGTCAAATGGCGCGCCGCTAATTTCAACTGTAACCGATTTATCTTCTACTTTTACAACTTTCCCTGTGACACGGTCACCTTCATTAAATTCTCTTTGCGTATCCAAATTCATATCTTCTGACATATGTAATCCTCCTCTGTAGAAACTTCTACCTCTATAATATGCGAATAATTACATTAAAACAAAAAATTACACTCATATCTTATTGATTCGTATCTAAAAGATGTTGGATTTCTGACATAATTACAGCGGTAACCTCTTCAGCAGATGTACGTTCTACCCGATAAGTGGTCATATCAATTGGTTTTCCATAAACAACTTTTAATCTTTTAAATGGTTTATAAGGACCAATAATCGCACAAGGCATTACAACAGCCTCTCCCCGTAAAGCAAAAAAACCAGCGCCTGCAAGTCCTTTTTGAAGGTGGCCATCTTTACTTCTCGTTCCTTCTGGAAATAACCCGACAACTTCACCTGATTTTAATAAGGAAAGTGCTTTTCGTAATGCTTGTCTGTCACTCATCCCACGTTTAATCGGAAAAGCTTTCACGCTTGGCAAAACCGTTTTTAATATCGGCGCCTCAAATAGTTCTTCTTTCGCAACAAAGTTTACAGTTCTAGGACATGTAATTCCTACTACGGGTGGGTCAAGATTATCAATGTGATTTGTACAAAGTAAAACCCCACCTTCTTTCGGAAAATTTTCTTTGCCGATGACTTTAATGCCATACAACGGGTAAAATATTGTACTAATTAACATTTTCCCTAACGGATATAAATTCATCGTCGCGTCCTCTCCTCAGCAAGCCGACTGATTTTTCCTGCAACCTCTTCGATGGACATTGAAGTTGTATCAATTAAAATCGCGTCCTCAGCTTGCTTAAGTGGCGATACCAATCGCTCAGAATCTGCCCGATCACGCTCACTTATTTCACGCTTTAAACTTTCTAACGAAGAATCGATGCCACGCGTCCGATTTTCGTCATATCTACGCTGTGCGCGCTCCTCTACAGAGGCCGTCATAAAAATCTTTAGCTCTGCATTTGGCAAGACATGTGTTCCGATATCACGGCCATCCATGACTACACCTGTAGCTTCGCCTAAAATCCTTTGTTTTTTAACCATTAATTCTCTTACTGCCTGATGTGCTGACACGGCTGACACAGCTGCAGTCACTTGCTGTGATCGAATCGACTCTGTGACATCTTTATCATCCACAATTACAGACTGCCCCTCATTTCCTAAGGGAGTTAACATAATTTCAGTATTTTGCAACAACACTTCAAGTGCAGCCTCGTCATTTATATCTATGTTACTTTCCAACGCTTTATGCGTAAGTGCGCGGTACATAGCGCCAGTGTCGATGTATGTGTAGCCTAACTTTTTAGCTGTAATTTTTGCAATTGTACTTTTCCCAGCCGCTGCTGGTCCATCGATTGCAATTTTAAATCCTTTTGTCATATTCGAACCCTCCAACTTTAATCCGACATTAGTGTATCACAAACAAAAGAGAAAAGTCCCCATCTAGCAGACTTTTCTCTCCTTATCATTCGTTTCGCTTTTGTAATTGACGTTCGAAACAAAACCGAACAATTCTTTGACGATCAATTGGATTGACTTCATCGAATTTTACAGATGCAATCTTTCGTCCATGATCTTCCCACGTGCGGACAACTTTTCCAAACGTGTCTATATATTTAATTTCATGATTCGTAAATGGCAGTACAATTAGGATTGAAAGTTCATCACCAGTGTCTATTATATCTGTTTTGCTAATGTTAATCGCAATGCCACCTGCACTAATATCTTCTGCAACGAGCTGAATGCGATCACCCTCTTTTTCAATTGATACATCTATGGACGTATCTACTCTGACAAATTCTCGTCTTTGAATTTTAATCAGTTGATCGTCTCCTTGATAGGAAACTTTTAGCATAGGCACGCCTTGTACAGCACGACCTAGTACTTCGGTTTTAAATGCAAATGACATTTTCTTTTTATCTGAAAATGAAATTAGAAGTCGAGTTCCATCCATTAAAAAGGCAGTTTTACCTGTTTTAACATCAGTTGGATAGTCAATCATGACATAATCATCACCGAGATCAATCACTTTACTTTTATATGTTTCACTTTCTTTCGTAAAATCTACACCGATGATTAAAACCGTACCAATTTCTAGTTTCATTTGATTCACTCCCACCATTAGTCCTACGTCTATTATCTCACGTTCATGGTTAAAACTCTATCTAAATCTACAAAATCTGGATACAAAGTGAAAGTAAATTCAGCAAAAGAATTTTCATCACGTCATACCTTAGAAATAGACCTAAAAATGAAACCGCTACCTGAGTCAATTTCATCATGAGCTGCTAATGGAATATAGGGCGAATCAAATTTAACTATTTTTTATGTTTGTTTTTCGGTTTTAATCACTTCTGCTGTTTCAGTGTCAATTACGACAACATACGTGCTTACCTCACCTTCAACTTCCATTTTAACCGTTAAATAATAGGTCAATCGTTGTTCGAGGCGATCGTTTTCTACATAAGCGAGTTCTTCACTTTCGACCTTCACATTGTTATGGAAAAAGTCGTTCCAATTAATTTCCACAATTTTTTGAGGGCTCAACGTCTCTTTACGAATGTATTCCATCGCATCGAGTCCGATAATTTCCCCTGTATCTTTTGCCACTTTCAAATGGATGCCATCTGAAAAAACCTTAGCTTGATGTGTTGGTTCTATCCTCACAAAGACAAAATGCCAGGCTGTATGATTTTCTCTTGCTTCTTCTAATACAGTATCAGCATATCCTGAATTTTCCAGAAACTTCTTTGCCTTTTCCTCTATAAAGCCATAAGATTGTACTTCTTTTCCAAATGGTCTTTCTGCAAGATAAGATAGTACATGGCCACCTTTTTCTGTAATATCTATATATCCAAGTGCCTGATCTTCTGCAAATCGGATGTGATAAAAAGGATATGGTGCTTCAGGTTGACTTTGTTCAACAACGATTGAGGAATTAGAAACGTTTGGAAATAATAATTTGAAGCGTTCGATCGCTTCTTCACTCGTCACTTTTTTATCGCTTAACGTTTTTAAGTCTTTTTTCTTTAATGAATCAGATTCACTAGCTGTCAATGGAAAATCACTTTCAGTATATTGCTTTACCGTTTCCTGTAAACCGTTCCAGTCATGTCCGGCATCTACAGAGTCAATTTGTTTTCTCCAACTGTCAATGGTCACTTGCCCCGTTACCAAATCACTTGTCGCAATCTGCCACTCACTTGCCATTTCGCCTAAGTTTTTCGAGGCTTGGGTCATCACTTTATGATAGTTTTCAGGATCGTTTACGCGGTCTGATTCTTTTGCAAAATTACCTAGTCTTCCCAAATAATTTATCCAGGATGTTGAGAAACCTCTGTCGAGTGGCAATGAACCTACAGAATTTTTAATATCCGAAGACAAACGCCATATATCTTCACGTGCTTTAGATGAACCGTCCTGTTCATTAAAGAGCAACGTTTTCTTTACAGCAGTATCCAGTTCTTCAAGCTTCTCGGAAGCATCCGTCATCTTTTTTGCATATTGTCCACTCAACAAATAACTTAACTGTTTTGTTTCAGTAACTTTTCCATAAGAAAAAATAGAGAGTACAGCAATCGTATAAACTAAGACAAATAGTGTTTTTTTCATAAATTAGCAAAAGCCTATCGAAGCGTTAATTTTCGACACGCTTACCTTCCCTCCCGTCTCTCGTTAGCTGCAAAAAATGTGAAGGCCAATTTTTTTAATCTGCGGTCTTGACCATATCCACTTGCTCGTTGCAGTAACTGGATTAAAATAATAGATTGCATTTTCTGAAGGATCCCAACCATTAATCGCATCGATTACTGCTTCAGTTGCTCGCTCGTTAGGCGTTAGCCAAATTTGACCATCATCAACGGCGGTAAAGGCGCCTGGTTGAAAGATTACCCCTCCGACAGTATCAGGGAAGTCAGCGTGCTCCACGCGGTTCAAAATAACCGCTGCTACCGCCACTTGCCCT